>JANMGF010001513.1:0-3509 GCA_031374535.1 Polyangium sp. (in: bacteria) | reverse complement strand
CCTCGATCCCCATAGCCGAGTCGGTGTACCTCCACGGGACCGAAGAGCGTCATCAGCCGACGCATGCATCTGCTCGAGTTCGCTGTGGGTCAATCCGAGCGCTTCAGGTGCGCTCAGACGGAGCAGCTCGATCTTCTCTCGGAGGGTAACGTTTGTCGCAGAACATACCTACCACGCGGGTCCCCTCTCGTCACGCCACCCAGGGTGGTCAAATCGTCGGAACGATTGGGGTTGTGCGTCGCCGGACTGCTCCCCCCGACCTGCGGAGGCGACAAGTCGCCCTGGATCCTCGGGAAGGGTGGTCGACAGAGAGGGAGATCAGCGGATCCCGACCGGCAACCCGGCTGGTCGTCGACGTCGATCGGCCTCGCCGCACAAGGGAGCAGAGTTGACGGCAGCGCGTGGCTTCGCCCGGGGGGCGCTGCCGCTGAACGCCGTTTTGATGGGATGGGAATTTGGGGCTTTCAGCGATGACGCTTCGCGACGAATTTATCGCGTGCCGCGTCGCGCAATACAACCGGCGCGGCGCAATCGCACGTTCGCATGCGAAACTTCATTTCTTCCTGTAGACACCGCGCGTGATCTTCGCTTACCATCCCTGGCCATGGGAACTGCTCTCAACGGAGTTTTGGAGGGAATTTTTGGAACGAACATCCCAGCCAGGACCACCACGCCCACGCCTACCAGTCCCGTTCGGTGGTACATGGAGCCGATGTTGCACAAGGAGTTCAACGCTCGGCTCGAGAAGTACAAGATCAACTCGGTGAAGTTCACCGATGCCACGTTCCTCATCACGTCAAACAACATCTCGCTTTCGGTGAAGTCGCGTGGGAACGAGATGGGGGGCAGGTTCACCGGGGGCGCGGAGCAAGCCGCTTGGCGCGTCCGCCAGTGGCGCATCGATAAAAACGCTGACGACCTGCTGTCCTATCGGCAAGGCACTCCGGCCCTCAAAGGCGAGGCCAAGCGAATCAGGGCACGCCGCGGGTACGACGACATCGGCTATTACCTGTGCGAGCAGCATTGCGTGTGGGCGATGGGCGCCTCGGCTCGCACGGGCTGCATCGTACCGCCGGAATTCTTCATCGACCACGAGGCCTTCGGCGGCACCGCGGGCAACGGGCCCGAGATTCAGCACGCTTTCGGTGGGTACATCGGCGGCGCGGCCTCGACGATCTCCATGGCCCACGACACCGACTGGATGGTGGGGCGCCTCTTCGACATCGGTCCGATGAAAGGGCTGAGCCAAATCACACCTCAATCCCTCGTCCAGGCGCGGCGGCTGGGAGCGTCCGGGCTCTTTCGCTCCGGGGACCCCGCGGTCATGGCGAGGGAGGATCCGACCCCTCGGAGGAATGGCTGGAACGTCCTCGGACGCATCGCCGACTTTGCCGACCAATCCGAGGAAAACAGGTACCACGCGCCCGTCGACGATTACATGAACTGGTGCATTCACAACGACGTCATTTACATGACCAACGACGTGATCGCCACCGTGCGAAACGCGCTGCGCCTTGGTTATGATAAGTGGTGGGTCCGCTACAGGACCAATGGATACGCTGACTATGGGGGTTTCATCGATCTATCGTGGAAGCATCACTACGAATGGGACGGTGGCCGCGGCCATAGCAAGGACAGGAACGATATCCGTTACTGGAACGCCAAGATGACGCCGTATTTCGCGGACATGGTAAACTACTAGGAAGGACCAGGCATGAGCACGATTGAAAAGGCGGCGCAGCAGGTCGCGGGCGCCCTCGGGCTACGCGAGAATGTCCGCCTGGGTTTTCCGGATCACCCCGATGTCACCCTTTCGGTCCGCGAATTCGAGGTGGAGGAGGCGATAAGCCAGCTCTTCCGGGCGCGCGTCACGTGCGTCTCGACCCATGAGGAGTACGATCTCTCGGTGCTCTGCGGCGCGCGGCTCGAGTTCCAGCTCTCGGGGCATATCGAGCGAGCCTGGCGCGGCATCTGCGCGGAGGCGGAATTCGTGCGCGTCTCCGAGTCCGGCGACGGCCTCGCGACGTACGAGATCTTGCTCGTACCCGCGATGTGGCGGCTCACGCAGCGGGTGCAAAACAGGCTCTTTCAGCATGTCTCGATCCCGACGATCGTCACCAAGATCTTGAAGGAATGGTCGATCGAGCACGAGTGGCTCATCGACACCGGAAAATACCCGCCGCTCGAGCTGCGCACGCAATATGGCGAGACAGATTTCACCTTCGTCTCGCGGTTGCTCGAGGAGGTGGGCATCAGCTTCCATTTCGTCGACGCGGGCGAGGCGATGAGCAAGCTCATGCTCGCCGACGAGCCGCAACGAGGCAAGGAGCGCGAGGGGCTGCCGATTCCTTTCGTCGACGACGTGACCCTGGCGCAGCGGTCCGCGGTGCCGCAATACATCACGCGCGTCAAGCTCAAGGAGCGGGTGAAGCCGGGGCGCGTGACCGGGCGCGATCATGACTTCATGCGCCCCCGGATGCCGCTCTTCACGCAGGCGAGCGCCAAGCGGGGGGCCGAGCATGCGCACGAGCAATATCGCTTCCTGCCTGGGCTCGGTCTCTCGGAAGATCTGAGCTCCCAGCTCCAGAAGCGATTCTCCCCCTTCCAGGTCGCCGACGACATCGCGGTGGCCCGCACCCGCGAGGAATATGCGCGGCTCCGGATCCAGCGCAGCGTGGAATCGCTCCAGGCGGAGCGGCGCGTGGTCAGCTATGAGGTCAGCGTCAATGATCTGAGCCCGGGGGTCGTCTTCCGGATAGGCCGTCATCCCCGCAAGGATTTGCAGGAGGAGCGCTCGTTTCTGGTCATTCGGCTCCACGCCTCGGGGCGGGTCGCCGACCAGGGCTCATGGGTCTTCGCGGGCGCGGGCGTGTCCACGGACGAGCCGTTTCGTCCGCAAGAGGTCACGCCCAAGCCGCGCATCATGGGCCTCCAGACGGCCGTCGTGGTGGGGCAGATCGGCGCCAGCGAGGTCAACATCGCTGGGATCAAAATGCCAGGCAGCGTGGGTGATTTGAACCCCGTCGCGGTGATGAACGAAGGCGCCTCCGCGGTCCTCGCCGATAACAGCCTTTATGTCGACGAGCACGGCCGCGTGCGGGTGCAGTTCCCGTGGGATCGCGAGCATGGCTTCGACAAGCAGAGCTCGATCTGGATGCGCGTGAGCCAGGGCTGGGCAGGCGCGGGGTATGGCCTCTTCACCATCCCGCGCATCGGGCACGAGGTGCTGGTCGATTTCCTCGACGGCGATCCGGACTCTCCCATCATCGTGGGGCGCGTGCACAACGCGCAGGATCCCGTGCCTTATCCACTGCCGGCAAACTCCACGGTGAGCACCTGGAAGACCTCCTCCACGCCGCTCGGGCAGGGGTTCAACGAGCTGCGCTTCGAAGACCTCAAGGACAACGAGCAGATCTTCGTACACGCCCAGCGCGACATGGACTCGGTGGTTCGCCACGACCAGACGCTCGTCGTCGGCCACGATCGCACCAAGACCATCCAGGGGATGG
>JANMGF010001506.1:0-7673 GCA_031374535.1 Polyangium sp. (in: bacteria) | reverse complement strand
CTCGGGGAACGTCACGCCGAGACGGCAGCCGCGGTGGCCGAGCATCGGGTTCTGCTCGTGCAGCTCCTCCACCTTGCGCACGAGCTCCGCCGGCCGGACCTTCATCGTCGCCGCCAGCTCCTCGATCTGCTTGCGCTCCTGCGGCAAGAACTCGTGCAGCGGCGGATCCAGGAGGCGGATCGTCACGGGCAGACCGGCCATCTCCTCGAAGATCGCGACGAAGTCCTCGCGCTGGTACGGCAAGAGCTTCGCGAGCGCCGCCTTCCGCGCGTCCACGTCACGCGCGAGGATCATCTCGCGCACCGCGGCGATCCGTTTGTCGTCAAAGAACATGTGTTCGGTGCGGCAGAGGCCGATGCCCTCCGCGCCGTACGAGCGGGCCGTACGTGCATCCGCGCCCGTGTCCGCGTTCGCCAGCACCTTCAGGCGCCGCGACCTGTCTGCCCAGCCCATCAGCTCCTCGTATTCGGACGAGAGTGAGGCCGGCGCCGTCGCGATCGCGCCGAGGTACACCGAGCCCGTCGATCCATCGAGCGTGATCACGTCGCCCGCTTTGACGCTCACCTGCTCCGTGGGCCGCCCGAGCTCGTCGTACATCGTCACGGTCATCGTGGCCGTCTCGTAACTCACGGCGACCGCCGAACAGCCTGCGACGCAACACTTGCCCATGCCCCGCGCCACGACCGCCGCGTGGCTCGTCATGCCCCCGCGCGCCGTCAGGATCCCGTTTGCGGCCTTCATCCCGCCGATGTCCTCGGGCGAGGTCTCGGCGCGCACGAGGATCACCGGCAGGCCTTGCCCGGCCTTTCGTTCGGCATCTTCGGCGTGAAAGACCACCTGCCCGCTCGCCGCGCCCGGGCTCGCCGGCAGGCCTCGTGCGAGCACGGTCTTTGGCGCTTTCGCATCGAGCATCGGGTGCAGGAGCTGCTCGATCGACGCTGGATCGACGCGCATCACGGCCTCGCGTTGATCGATGAGGCCCTCCTTCGCCATCTCCACCGCGATCCGCACGCCGGCCCTCCCCGTGCGTTTTCCGTTGCGCGTCTGGAGCAGGTACAGCTTGCCCGACTGCACGGTGAACTCGAGATCCTGCATGTCGCGGAAGTGCTTCTCGAGCCGGTCCTGCGTCTGCACGAGCTCGGCGTACGCCTCGGGCATGCGCGCCTCGAGCGAGTCGTCGCCTTCTTTCGTCCGCGAGATCGGGTTCGGCGTACGCACGCCGGCCACCACGTCCTCGCCCTGCGCGTTCGGTAGCCACTCGCCGAAGAAGCGCTTCTCGCCCGTCGACGGATCCCGCGTGAAGGCCACGCCCGTGCCCGAGTCCTCGCCGAGGTTGCCGAAGACCATCGCTTGCACGTTGCACGCGGTGCCCCACGCCTCGGGGATGTCGTGCATCTTGCGGTACGTCTTGGCGCGGTTGTTGTTCCAGCTGCGGAAAACGGCCACGATCGCGCCTTCGAGTTGCGCCCACGGATCCTCGGGGAAGGGCGCCCCGGTCGCCTCCTGCACGATGCGGCGTTGCTCCTTCACGAGCCCGCGCAGCGTCTCCTCGTCGAACATCGAGTCCGGCAGCTTGCGCTGGAGCTCGGCCACCGTGAGCCTCTGCGCCTCGGCCATCCCGCGCGTGGCTGCTGCCTTGCGTCGAGCGATCTCGAGCGCGTCGTCGAAGCGCTTCCTGTGCAGGCCGAGCACGACGTCCGCGTACGTGACGATGAACCTTCGATAGGCGTCGAGCGCGAAGCGGGCGTTGTTCGTGCGTTCGCCGAGCCCGGCGACGATCGTCTCGTTCAGGCCGAGGTTCAGGATCGTGTCCATCATCCCGGGCATCGACGCGCGCGCGCCCGAGCGGACGCTGAAGAGCAGCGGGTTCGTGGGGTCGCCGAAGCGGGTGCCCACGAGCTCTTCGACCCGCTTGATGGCCGTGCGCACCTCGTCGAGCACGCCGTCCGGCATGTGTCCGCCCGACGCGAAGAAGGCCGTGCAGACCTCGGTGGTGATCGTGAAGCCTGGCGGCACGGGGATGCCGAGCCGGGTCATCTCGTGGAGCCCCGCGCCCTTGCCGCCCAGGAGAGGCTTCTGGGTTCCGTCGCCGTCGGCCTGACCGCCCCCGAAGAAGTAGATGCGCTTCGCCATGGCGGCTTCCTTCCATGGATGGGGCCGCGGGCGCAAGAGGATTCAAGGTTCGGGGCCCGGAGATGGGTCCTCGGCGGTTCGGAACGCGGGGAGGAGTTCGTCCGAAGACGCGCACAGCGAGCACCCGGCTGGAGAGGGGCGACGCGGTACGCGGACGAACGAGATCAGCAGCTTGTTTCGTCGTTCGCATCGATAACTTGGACCGTCCGGGCGTCATTCGTGCGGCCTCACGATTTCCGTGGAAACGCCGCACGACAATCGCGCAAGTTGGGCAAGCTTGCGCGTCGAGCGCAAAATTGCGCAAGCGTTTCCCCCGAGGAATGCCGCCTTCGAGTTCGAAGCGGCGGCCTCGGGTGTCGGCACCGAGGATGCATCAATGGTATGGATCTGGGTCGCTCCTCGACGTCGCCGCCATCGAGCCCTGCGGTCGGAGCTCTTCGCACCATGATGAAAAAGCACAACGCTCCGCGCGTCATGCGTGGCCCCTCGACGCGCGTCTCTTTCGTGGTTTTTGCAGGAGCGGTCGTGCTTTCGTCGTGTGCAAATCCGCTCGGCGGCACGGCGACCTCAACCGGGTCCGAGGGCACGGGCGGCGACGCGTTCGACGCCGGACTTCCCAGTCGGCTCCGGCTCGAACCGGAGAGCCCCGTGCTCACGCTCTCCTTGCCGCTCGCGGGGCAGACCGTGGCCTTCCAGTGCATCGACAACCTCACGGGCGAGGCCTTCCCCGACGCCACCTTTTCACTGGGCAGCGTCGACGTCGGCGCCCTCTCGCCGGAGGGCGTGTTCACCCCGAATGGCCAGCGGACCGGGCCGGTCGTGGTGCGCTGCGAGCATGGCGGATACCAGGCCAAGACCACGCTCCGCGTGCGGATTCACGCCGTCGATACCGATCCTGGCCTTCTGCCCGCGCAGCTTGAGGCCCTCCGGGGCCCGCCGGGCCTCGCGGACCCCGGCTTTCGATTCCTCTACCCGTACGACGAGACGGTGTTCCCGCGCGGCATTCCCGCGCCGGAGATCCATCTGAGCGAAGGGACCGCGCCCGGCGAGGCGTTTTCGGTCCGGATCGTGGCCAGTGACTTCGAGTACGAGGGGTTCTTCAACAAAGGCTCGAAGAGCACGCAGCTCGTCATGTCGCAGCCGGCCTGGGATGCGCTAGGCGCCTCGGCGGGCGGCACGAGCGTCGAGGTTCGGGTCGAAAAGCTCTCCGGGGGGCAGAAATACGGCCCGATTTCTCGATTGGTCCGGCTCGCGCCGGGCGCCCTCCACGGGACCATTTATTACAACACGTACGACTCGTTGCTCGCCCAGAAGACGGGGGCCGTGATGCGCATCAAAGCCGGCGCCAAGAGCCCGGAGGTGCTGATCGGGGGCTGCACGGTGTGCCACGGCGTCTCCTCCGACGGCTCGACCCTGGCGGCTGCCAACCATGACGGCCCCGGTGGCACCTTCGATCTCGCCGGAGGCAACGTCGATCCGCCGATCGTCTGGCAGGAGCCTGCGCGCGCGGCGTTCGCCGCGCTGTATCCGAAAGGCGGCGACGTCCTGGTCACGAGTGCGCTGCCTGGCGCGTACTGGCCGCCCAACACGGCCGGCTCGTCTTTGGGCCCCTTCACCAGCGAGCTGCGGACGCGCGCGGGCGCCGTGATCCCGTCGAGCGGGATCGAGCCATTTTATGCCCAGACCCCCGCGTTCTCGCACGACGGCGCCTGGCTCGCGTTCACCGACCGCGCCCCCGCGCCCCCTTATCCGAGCGTGCTCGCCATTCTTCGTTATGACGCGGCCAGCCGGACGTTCGGCGATTACGACGTGCTCGCCGCGCCCAAACCCGGGCACCACCTCTCGTGGCCTGCATTCACGCCCGACGGCCGTTACGTGCTGTATCAGGACGGCCAGAGCGGCGACCTCGCCACGTGGAAAGAGTCGAGCCCCGTCAACGATGGGCGTCTCCTTGCCATCGACCGGGTGACCAAGCAGCCCGTGTACTTCTCGCGATTGAATGGCGACGGCGCCATGCCCGCGGGCGACCGCGACGAACGGAAGAACTACATACCGTCCGTCGCCCCGGTCGCGTCCGGCGGGTATTTCTGGGTCATGTTCACTTCGCGCCGCACCTACGGGAACAAGCTGACGGGGCCCGAGACGGACACCAAGCGCCTCTGGATCGCGGCGATCGACATCGACGCGCCGCCTGGCGTCGATCCCTCGCACCCCGCGTTTTACCTCGCGGGGCAGGAGCTCGAGTCGGGCAACACGCGAGGATTCTGGGTCCTCGATCCATGTCGGAAGGATGGCGAGACGTGCGAGAGCGGCGTGCAATGCTGCGGTGGGCGATGTGACGCCAAGGGGGATCCCCCGGTCCCCCGGTGTGGTCCGCCGGACGGCACGTGCTCGGACGAGCTCGAGGTCTGCGTGACGAGCGCCGATTGCTGCGCGGATCGCGATCTCGTCTGCATCAATGAGCGCTGCACCCTGGTGCTGCCGAAATGAGCCGGAGGAAAGGCATGCCGCACACGAGGGCGGGAGCGGCGGCGCTGGCCCTGCTCGGGATGATGCTCGGTGCCGCTTGCGCCGTGGGGGGTGGCGTGGGAGGCGCGGGGGGAGGCGGCGCGGAGGGATGCACGCGGGCATCCGACTGTGAAGCGCTCGCGGGGCCGTGCCTCGTGGGGGCTTGCATCAATGGATCGTGTGAGGCGGTGCCGGCGAACGAGCTCGGCGCGTGCGACGACGGTCTGTTCTGCACGATCGACGACGCCTGTCGGGACGGCACCTGTGCGGGAGGCGCTTCGCGGCTCTGCGCGTCGCCGGACGACTGCCACATCGGAGTTTGCGACGAGGCCGCCGGCGCCTGCACGAGTTTCGCAGGCAATGAAGGGGCGACCTGCGACGACGGCGACCTCTGCACCGTGGGGGGGGTTTGCACGAGTGGCACCTGCTCGAACGCGGCCGCGGGCGACTGCACGGCGCTCGATGGTCCGTGCACGAAGGGGATTTGCGACCCTGCGAAGGGGTGCGTCGCCGTCGCGGCGAACGAGGGCAGCGCGTGCGGGGAGGCGAAGGCCGAGGACTGCAAGGCCGGGCGCTGCACGGCAGGTCAATGCGAGATTGTTGCGACGAACCAAGGAAAACCTTGTGACGACGGCATGTTCTGCACCGTCGGCGAGATCTGCCAGGCCGGTGTTTGCGGGGGCGGGAGCCCGAAGCCGTGCGTCGCGCCTTCGGCCTGCTGGAAGGCGTCGTGCGACGAGGGGAGCGACGTCTGTACGGCGGTGCCTGGGAACGACGGCGCTGCGTGCAACGATGCGAGCCCCTGCACGGCGGGGACGAAATGTGCGAATGGCGCGTGCGTCGGCGGCTCGGCGGTGAACGAGGGGATGGCCTGCGAAGACGGGCTCGCGTGCACGACGGGCGAGGTCTGCGCGGCGGGCGGGTGCGTGGCGGCGGCGGGGCCGAAGATTCATTTCCGCGATGATTTTTCGAGCAACGAGCGAGGCTGGTTCCTCGGCCCCGAGTGGGCGATCGGGCCGGCGGAGGCCTCGATTGGCGACGCATTCGGCTCGGATCCGGACGTCGATCACACGACGACGGCTGACAATGGCGTCGCGGGGGTGGTGATCGGCGGTCTGGCATCGACGGCCACGCACCCCTTCCACTGGCTGGAGAGCCCGGCCTTCGACGTGTCGGAGGCGCCGGGGAGCGTGTTCCTCGGCTTTTATCGGTGGCTCAACAGTGATTTTGCGCCGCACATGGACAACGCGGTCGAGGTCTGGGACGGGTCGGCATGGGTGCGGTTATGGACAAGCGGCCCGCCGCCGCGGGTTCAGGATTCGCCGGTCGTCGGCAAGGGGTGGACGTACGTGCAGCACGACGTGACGGCCTACAAGAATGCCGCGATGCGGGTGCGGTTCGGGGTCAGCGTGGGGGGGATGGCGCTGAAGGTGGGGTCGTGGAACGTGGACGACGTAGTCGTGGCGGATGTGGCGTGTCCGTGAGCAGTGGCGAAAAAGGAGAGTGAGCATGGAGCGGCGTGAAGGAACGGATGGGCAGAGCCGGTCGGCATTCTGGTTTTCGTGTGCGGCGGGCGTGCTGGTCCTCGCGGGAATGCTGAGCGCGTGCGAGCCCGCGGAGAGGAACTACGGAGTCGGTCCGGGCGGCGCCGGCGGGCAAGGGGCGGGTGGAGCAGGCGGGAGCGGTCCTGCGGGGAGCGGCGCTGGGATGCCCGTCCAGTGCATGGTGGATTCCGATTGCCCGCTCTCCGCCAATCCGTGCATGAGGAATCCGTGCACCGCGGGTACCTGCGTCGAGGAGCCGGTTCCGGCGGGGAAGGCCACGGACTCGCAGGTGTACGGCGACTGCAGGAGGCGCGTATGCGACGGGATGGGCACGGAGGAGTTTCAGGAGGATATCGCTGATATCTTTGACGATGGCAAGGAGTGCACCGGCGATTTTTGTAGCGGCGGCGTGGTATTCAACGATCCAACCGCCATCGGGACGCTCTGCGAAGCGGGAGGGTACTGTGACGCGGCGGCGAACTGCGTGGATTGCACCATCTCCATTCATTGCGCAGGGGGGAAGCTCTGCAAGGGCGGCAAGTGCGTCGCGGCTTCTTGCAGCAACGGGGTTGCCGATCCGGGCGAAACGGATGTCGATTGCGGCGGTGCGTGCACACCATGCATCAGCGGGAAGGCATGTCAGCTCGCAGTGGACTGCGCGAGCAAGGTGTGCGTGAGCCAGAAATGCGCCTCGCCGACCTGCGCCGACGGCGTGCGTAATGGAGACGAGACCAGCAGCGATTGTGGTGGGAATTGCCTCTCGAAGTGTGATGCAGGCGCGCCGTGCCTCTCGCCCTCGGACTGCGCGAGCAGCGTGTGCGTCGCGGGACTGTGCCAGACGCCGTCGTGCGTGGACGGCAGGGAGAACGGCGATGAATTCGGTGTCGATTGCGGCGGGAGTTGCCTTCGCCCCTGTCCCTGAGCGGGTCGGCGCCCGTTGTGCATCACCACGCTTGCGCGGCGATGCACCCGGTAGGTCGAAGGTTCGTCAGTGGGGCCGGCCCGTCGTCGTGCTGAGCGGGGCGCTATTGCCGGCCGCCAGCCATGCCACCTCGCACGCTCGCCGCGCTGGCTCGTCGTACTCGAACGTCTCGAAGCTCGGATCGGACGTCGGAGAGATCGGGCCGCCGAGGAAGCCGGACAAGCCCGCGGGAACTCCGTGGTTGCGGGGCGCGATGTGCATGTTGGCCGTCTCCGTCTCGGAGTAATGGCACCCATTGCAGGTGGAGAACGCGAAGAGGCGGCGTGACTTCGTCTGCGTGGCCACGTTCCAGTTGGCGGGCATCCACACGATGGCCTGGCCCGTCCCGAAGGACCTTGAAGTCGACTCTGCGCCCTGGAACGGTATGCCGTTGATCGTGGACGGCACGAAGTGCGAACCGTCCTCGATGGCGACGACGTTGCTGGTCATGTAGGTCTGGAGGGTCGCCGAGTCGTTGTAATTGAATGGCGTCGCATCGTTGGAGATGTTGGCCGGCGTCTGCGCGA
>JANMGF010001462.1:0-2958 GCA_031374535.1 Polyangium sp. (in: bacteria) | reverse complement strand
CGTGAACTCCTCGAGCGTGTCGAGGACGCTCTGATCGAGGTCGAGGAAGCCCTGAACCACCGCGACCGCCTCGTGCAGGTTGTGCTCGTGCTGGCCCACGACCTCGTCGACGTTTTTCCCGAAGACCTCGGCGAAGGCCTTGTTCACGAGGAGGAACGTGCCGCGATCGTCCTTGACGAAGATCAGGTTCGGGTCGCTGTCGATGACCTGACGGATGAAGTCTTGTTGCTCGCGGAGATCACGCTCGGCGCGGAGCTGCTCGGTGACGTCCTGACCCACGCAGAGGACGAGGCGCTCCTCGGGAGCTTCGCCCTCGACAGGGACGAGGTGGAAAAACATCGAGCGCATCCCGATCGCGGTGGGGACGTCGCTGGTGATGATCTCCTCGGTGCCGGTGGCGAGCACGCGCGCCTCGACTTGACGCGCGAAGTCGGCGTCGGCGGGGTCGATCAAGAGCGCGCGTGTGCCGCTCTCGCGCTCGTCGGTCGCGGCGGAGCCGAGCAAGCGGGCGCGCGTCTCGTTGGAGAAGATGCTGCGGCCCTCGGCGTCGATGAGAGAAACCGTGACGGGAAGACGATCCAGGATACGTCGCAGGAGCGTCGCGGGGAGCTGCCCATGCCTCGACACGGGGGCGCTGGGGGGCGTGCCGGGGGGCGTGCCGGAGGGCGTGGGCGCTTGCACGGGCGCGGGCAAAAAACGGGCGTGCACGAGCGCGGCGCGCGTCTCTCCGTCGGGCACGGGCACGATCGTCACGGCGTGTCGCGACGCGCGGGTCTCGAGGGTGACGTCCATGCGCGAGGCGCCGCCGGAGAGCACCTTCGCGAGGGCCTCGGCGACGGCGGCCTCGACGAGAGGGGATGCGCCGTCGGCGAACGTCGCAGCCCAGGCCGCGTTGGCCTTCTGGACCACGAGGGCTCGGTCGACGATGGCGACGGGCTCGGGGAAGACGCCGAGCGCCGCATCGGAGAGGCGACCGTCGTTCATGGCTCCATGGCGCGAACGTGCATGACGTCGATGAGCTCGCCGCGTGCTCGGTGGCAACACGCGATGGTTTGACCTGAAAGGGAAGCCGCGACCCAGGATGCGCCGCGCGCTGCGATCATCGCCCCCCCAGGGAAGATACGTCAAGCGTGATGGCAAGACGAGCGGCGCGCGGTTTACGCTCGAGATTTTCCGAAGGCGGGGACCAGGCCGAGGAAGGGGGCGAGGAAGGCGTCGGCCTCGGCGAGGATGCGGGGCAAGGAGGCCGGGAGCTCGTGGGTGTCATCGACCTCGTGGAGCGCCACGTGGCGGCGTCCCTGCGCGAAGTCCCGGGAACGATCGATGGTGACGACGTCGTCCCGCGTGCCATGGATGATGAGCGTCGGCACGCGGACGTCGGGGAGCGCTCCGTCCGTACCGTCGACGGCCTCGAGGTCCTGGAAGAACCCGTAATCGACGCGAGCCTTGCCGCCGGTCGTGTGATCGTCGACCTCGAAGAAATCGGTCTCGGCCCAGCGCGCCATCGCTTCTTCGCCGAGGCGCGCGCGCCAGCGGCGCGAGAGATCGAAGGCAGGGGCGAGGAGGACTGTGGCACAGACACGCGCGTCGATCTCGGCCACGCGGCTCGCGACGAGGCCGCCGAGGCTCGAACCGAAGAGGACAGCGCGATCGCGGTCGCCGCCGATGCGTCGCCGTACGTCCGCGATCATCGCGGAGACACGCAGGTGCTCGAACGACGGGATGCGCAGATCGAGGAGCTCGACCTCGACGCCGCGGCGGCCGTAATGCTCGGCGACGCCGACGCCTTTTTTGGATCGTGGGCCCGAGGCGAAGCCGTGCAGGTAAAGGAAACGCGCGGTGGTCACGGCGAGAGCGTAGCGCGACCCCGGGGCGTGGTCTTTCGTCGTGCCCTCGTCCAGCCGCCGAGGTCCTCTTCGAGGGCACGGGCGACCGCGATGGTCAGGGCGTCTCCGTGGGTCCGCGCCGCGACCTGCACGCCGAGGGGCAAACCGGCCTCGTCGAAGCCCGCGGGCACCTGCGTGACGGGGAACGAGAGCACATTGAAGAGGGCCGTGCAGACGAAGTCGAGGGGCGCAAGCAAAGGCTCCCAGTGGCGCGGCGCCGAACGCGTGTAGGTCGGATGCAGGATCACGCCGCGTGGTCCGATCTCGGCTTCGAGTTCCTCGCGCAGACGTTTGCCCGCGGAGACCCACGTCGCGAGCGGCGCGGGCACGCTCTTCAGGAGCATCTCGGCGCCCGCCACGATGAGCGCCTGTACGGTGTGGGGCGCGTCGGCGAAAGGCGAACGCAAGAGCTCTCGGGCGATCCGGATCGGCGTGCCGTTGCCGAGCACCTCGCTGTACGTCAGCGCGCCGGCTTCTTCCTCCATCATCGCGGTCCAGATGAGGAACGCCTTGTCGAGGCCGCGGGTCCGGAGCTCGCCGATACGCGCGCCGCGGGCTTCGAGGGCCGCCGCCGCGCGCCGCACGGCCTTTCGTTTGCTCTGCCGGATCCACGCCGCGCCCGTCGTCTCGAGCGGGTAGACCGTGACGTCACGCAGATCGATCGCGTCGGGGCTGCCCTGGAGATCGCCGTGCGCCATCACCTGGAGCAGCGGCCAGAGGTCTTCGGCGCGGCGGGTCATGGGGCCCGTGCAGAGGAACGTGTCGAGCGCGCCCGGCACGTTGGGCCAGTAGCCCTCGTTCGAGACGAGGCCGCCGGTCGGCTTGTGGCCGAAGACGCCGCACATCGCGGCGGGGATGCGGATCGAGCCGGCGATGTCCGAGCCGACGCCGAACGGAGAAGCGCCGGCCGCGAGGATCGCCGCCTCGCCGCCGCTCGATCCGCCGGGGATACGCGAGAGATCCCAGGGGTTGTTCGTGCGGCCGTAGACGCGGTTGTCGGTCTCGAGCCAGAGGCCCCCCTCGGGCATGTTCGTCACGCCGAGGACGATGCCGCCGGCCTCGCGCACGCGCT
>JANMGF010001456.1:0-3746 GCA_031374535.1 Polyangium sp. (in: bacteria) | reverse complement strand
GCCCGGCCGGTCGGACTGGTCGGACTCGTCGGCCACTCCATAGGTGAACGGCGCGCGCTTCATCGGTGGCACCCCGAGCAGTGAACGGGAGGCGCGGCCTTGCGCTGGGAGGGCGGGGGCGACGCGAGGTTCGCGACGCTTGCGGGTACGGTCTCGTCGACCATCTTGGTGATGTCCTTCGGATCCCGGAGATGAGGCTCGGGGTTCCGATGGCAGTCGAGGCACCAGCCCATGGAGAGCGGCTCGACCTGACCCACCTTGATCATCTGGTCGACGCGGCCGTGGCAGCTCTGGCAAGCCACCCCCGCGGTCGCGTGGGCCTGGTGGTTGAAGTACGCGAAGTCGCCCAGGTTGTGGACGCGCACCCAGGGAATGGGGTTCCCCGTCGCGTAGCTCTCCCGCACGGGAAGGAGCTTTTGGCTATCCGTCTTCACCTTCGAGTGGCAGTTCATGCACGTCTCGGTGGGTGGGACGGAAGCGTTGGCGCTCTTGTCGACGGCCGTATGACAGTAACGGCAGTCGATGCCGAGATCGCCGGCATGAAGCTTGTGGCTGTAGTCCACGGGTTGCGTGGGGGTGTAGCCAACTTCGACGTGCTTGTTGGTACCGTAGTACCAAAGGCCGCCGGCAACCGCGGTGCCGATCGGAGCAAGTACGAAGGTGGCCACCATCGGCAACACCCGGTTGGACCACTTTGGGAATAGATATCTCGCCATGTGGACGCTCGATCATCAGGAATTCCCGACGACGCGGGCGGGTTTTGCCGTCCCCAGAGGACGGGGGCAAGATGGCAAAGTGCCGCGCGCCTGCGGCAACTTGCCGCGCCCCCTCCGCAACGGTCCAGAAGGGCGTTTGCTAGAGCACACTGGGGTGCGATTTGGCGATAAGGAAAACGTTCCGTAAGGGAATGTTCGTGGGGTGCGGCTACTGCTGCGCGAGCCGCCAGAGGAAGGACGCGTCCGATTTCATCCCCTCGGGGAGAGACTCCATCGGATCGCGCGTCAGACGCGCCATCGCCTCGGGATCACGCTCGCCGTCCTCCGACGTGCCCGCAGCGACGAGCGCCTCGACGGCAGGCGTGGGGGGCAGATCGACCATGAGATGGATGCGCGGCGGGCCGAGGTTCTCCGCGCCGTGCGGCACGCTGTTGTTGAAGGCCCACGCCGAACCCGCCGGCAGATGCAGGAAACGGCCCGCGACGCAGAGGCGCGCGGCAGGCGTCGTCACCAGCGGGATGTGGAAACGATGGTGCTCGTCCCAGTGCGGCGTGTTGTCGACGTGCAGATGAATCCGCGATTCGGGCGGGCTCAGGCCGAGCCAGGCCGAGACCACGCGGGCCGGGAACGCGCCGTCGAGCACCTCGCGAAGGCGCGGCAAAGCAAGGACCGCAGGCGCGTCGATGCCGCCGCCGCTCGTGAGTCGACTGCCAGGCCAGCCACGCTCCTCCCCGCCGCGCAGGATGCAAAACGAGGTGCCGAGGTGCCACTTCCACTGGCTCGGCAGCCACGTGACGCCCGCCGCCTCGATCTCGGCGACGAGCGGCGCGACGTCGATCGCCAGCGGGAGCCGCAGGAAACGGTAGGACTTCGGAAGAGCGCGCGCGCTCGGTACGTGACGCCTCTGGTACATCGCACTCTCTCCCAGCCTCGAGACCACGCGCATCGCACAAGACGCGGGCCCGGGTGTCAAGAGCGGGACACGACGCGAAACGGCTCGAACATCCGGGCGAGATCTTCCTCGCTGCGTGGCGCATGCCCCTGCGCAGAACGACCGATCCGCGTGGTCTCGTACGCCGCCGCGGCGATGGCCTCACGCTCGCGATGGGAGAGACTCGCGGCGAGCGCGACGATGTCCTCGACGTGATCCGCATCGGTGCCCACCCCGCTGTGCACGCGGAGGCATCGGGTCGCGTCGATGCCAGGAGGCAAAAGGGCCTGCACGGCGCGCACCTCGGCCGCGCTTCGGGTCGAGGCGAGGCGCTCCAGCGTGAAGGCGTACCCGACGCATCGCGCGGCCTCTCCCGGGCCACGTACGGTCTTCGTGAAAAAATCGACGAGCCGAGCCGCGGTCTCCGGCACGCACGCAGCGACGAGCGCGCGGGCGTCGTAGCCGAGCGACGTGAGATCCCGCAACGCAAGCTCGTCGTGGCCTCGTTCGTCGCGTGATTTGCGCTCGGCCCACGCGGAGAGCTCTGCGCGCCCCTCCATCTCGAAGCGCGCCGCGGCCTCGATCATGAGCGGCGGCGTTGCCTGGGTCGTGTGGAAATATCCAGCGAGGCGATGGATCCACGCAGCAAGCGAGAGCGACCTTTGCGGGGGCGCCGGGCCCTCGCGTTGCGCGACGCCCACGGCCGCGTCGAGCAAATGCCGCGTGACCTCGAGGCTCGCCGGCCCCTCGGGCGGGACCGAAAACGGGCCTCCGAAGGCGAGCTCTTCCTCGTGCAGAAAAGCCCGCGACGGGCTCGCGACCACGATCTTGCCCGGCGCGATACGCGCCCACTCGATGTCGGAATCCTGCACGACGACGGCTCCTCCCCTGCTCTCGGCGTCCACGGGTACTCCATCCGGCGCGGCGCTTCCAGGCGCGCGGGGCGCGTGGTAATCCACGAGGAATCATGGGCATCGAGCGTCGCGACGTCGTGGTCCTCGGCGGGGGTCCTGCGGGCAGCACCTTCGCCGGCATCCTCTAAAAATACGAGCCGAGCCTCTCGGTCACCGTCCTCGAGAAGGCGCACTTTCCGCGTTACCACATCGGCGAATCCACGATCCCCGCGGCGAACCCGGTCTTGCGGGACCTCGAGGTCTACGACGAGATCGGGCGCGCGGGGTTCGTGCGCAAGATGGGCATCACGTTCGTCTGGGGACGTGATCGAACGCCCTGGGACGCCGACTACCTCAAGCTCGGCGAGGTCCAGATGCGCGACGACGGCGCCGAGGTGCTGAACGTCCTCGGCCAGGACTTCACGAAGCTGCTTCGCCGGCACACCGAACGCGACGAGACCTTCAACGCCTTCAACGTGCGGCGCGCGGACTTCGACCATCTGCTGCTGCGCCGCGCGCGGGACTTCGGCGCCGACGTGCGCGAGGGGACACGCGCGAAGACGATCCACAAGGACACGAACGGTCGCGTCACGGGCGTCACGTGGGAGGACGATCAAGGCCACGAGGGCACGATCGAGGCCGACTTCGTCCTCGACGCGAGTGGCCAGGGCACACGCTTCACGCCGGGCGGCCGCACCTTCGATCCGCACATGAACAACTACGCGGTGTACGGCTACTGGAAAAACGCCGAGTGGAAGGTGCTCTACCAGGGCACACGCGAGCGCACGAACGTCTTCATCTGCACGGTCGACAAAGGCTGGATCTGGTACTTCCCGATCGGGCAGGACGTCATGAGCGTCGGCGTCGTGACGAACACGGCGCACTTCAAGGACCAACTCCAGAGCCTCGATCCCGAGGCGTTTTACCGGGAGACGATCGCGTCGTGCCCCGAGGTGCGAGGGCTGCTCTCACGCGCAAGCCTGCACGAGGATTTCATCGGCGGAGGCAAACGGATCGCGGTGAGCCAGGACTGGTCGTCGTGGGCGAAGAGCCCGGTCGGTCCCGGCTGGGCGACGGCGGGGGACGCGGCGATCTTCGTCGATCCGATCCTCTCGTCCGGCGTGACGTTGGCCATGCAGAGCGGCCATCGCGCGGCGTACACGTTTCGCACGGCGCCCGAGGTGTATCCCGCGAGCGTGACGGTGG
>JANMGF010000431.1:0-21152 GCA_031374535.1 Polyangium sp. (in: bacteria) | reverse complement strand
CTCGTAAATGCGCGCGGCGAGCTGGCTCTTGCCGGCGCCTGTGGGGCCCATGAGGAGCATGGGGGCGCGCGAGGCCTTGGCGACCTCCTCGACGCGCTCGATGAGGCGATTGAACGCGGCATTCTTGGTGTCGATGCCGGCCTTCAAGAAGCTCTGCCCCTCGCGGCGATCGCGGGAGAATCGCGAGGCGATGCGGTCGTAGCGGGAGAGGTCGAGGTCGACGATGGTATACGTGCCCGGTCCGCCGCGGCCCTCCTTGCGCGGCGGAGCGGTCTGGATGACGCGGCCGGGGAAATACCGGGCCTCCGTGAGGAGGAAGAGGCATATCTGCGCGACGTGCGTGCCCGTCGTGAGGTGGACGAGGTAATCCTCGCGTTCGGGTTTCCAGGGGTAAGCGCGCGCGATGTCGTGGAGGGAGGCATAAACCTCCTCGAAATCCCAGGCGTCCTTCCAGGCGACGGGAATTCGCTCGACGATCGTGTCGGGGGAGGCGTGGCGGACGTCCTCCTCGACCTGCACGGCAAAACCATTCGCGCGCGGCTCGGCGAGCAGCACGAGGCGGCTCACGAGGAGGTCCTCGTGCTGGCAAAGCGCGACCGTGGGCCGCCAGCGCTCCCAGCGGGCCGGGCCTTTGCCCACGTCGAGCGAGGTGCCGAGGATGCCGAAGACGACGAGAGGTCGGGTGGGCATGGGAAGCTACGCGGAGAAGTAACACGTTCCGCGTCCCCGGTATCGGAATTTATTCCGCCGTCTATCCTCCGTGCTACCGGACCCGTCTCCCCGGCCCGTCACGCCGCACGAGCGCGATCCCGCCTTCCAGCGTGGCCCGGATCGGGACATGGGACAGATCCATACCGAGATCCATCATCTTGCGCGCCATGTCCGCGCGCACCCCCGTGATGATCGCCTGCGTCCCGAGGAGCCGCAGCGCGTTCACCGTATTGAACATCGTCGCCACCGCCTCGGCCTGGATCTCGCGGACCCCGGTCACATCGAAGATGATCGCCCGCGTCCCTCGGGTCCTCGCGCCCGAGAGCGCCACCGAGAGCACCTGCTCCGCCCGGATCTGGTCCAGAACACCGAGGAGCGGCATCACGGCCACGTCACTCGCGATCGGGATGAGTGGCGCCCCGAGCTCCGCGAGCTTCGCCTCCTGCATTCGAATGATCTGATCCTGCAAATCTGCCCGCGCCTGCTCGATCCTTTCACGCTCGGCGAGCTCGTCCAGGAGGCGCTGATTGGCGGTCGTGAGCTCGTCGGTCCGTTGCAAAACCTCCCGTTCGAGCCCTTCATTGGTCTTGCGGAGCGTTTCGGCCATCGCCTCGACGTCAGCATACAGAAGGGCGTTTTCGACTGCGATTGCCGCCTGGCCCGCGATGAGCTGGCAAAGCTCGGTTCGGGCTCGCCCGAAGGCGCCGGCCGTGAGGCGATTTTCGAGATAAAGCACGCCGAGGAGGCGGCCCCCGCTCGTCAACGGCACCGCGAGCAAGGAGCGCGGCGCCTTGCGCGCGAGGTACGGATCCAGGAGGAAGCGGCCGTCCTCGATGGGCGCCGAGAGAGCGACGGTCTCGTGCGTGCGCGCGGCATACACGACGACGCTCGTGGCGAGATCGACCCGCTCTTCGAGGAGGGTCGAGGATCCGATCTCGATGACGTCCGGATCCACGCTCATTCGCGCAGCCAGCACGAGCCCGCTCTCGCGCGCGAGGACAATCCCGGCCATCGTCGCGCCGGCGCTTTGCACCACGATCTCCATGACGCGCGAGAGCACCCCGCTGAGCACGACTTCCCTTGCAATGACCTGTCCCGCCCGGAGCACGGTCATCCAATCCATGGATTCTGCCGCCGACGGGCTTTCGGAGGGCGCTGCCCGTGCGCCGTCCGCCGCGGGCATTCCAGGATCACCCACGAAGAGCTCCGGGTGCAGCGCGGCGAGCGACGTCGCCTTTGCAAGCGCTCCCCAGGACTCGTACGACCTGGCGGCTTTGCGAAAATACAGCCCCGCGATCTCGGCGCGCCCCTGATCGAACCAGAATCGACCATAAAGCTCGTTGCCGAGGGCCTCGTTGTTGACATACCCCGCCTCGCGCGCCGCGGCGATGGCTTGCTCGTAGAGCGCCATGGCGGCGACCACCCGCTCTTCGACCCGGGCCCGCTCGGCCTGGAGGAGGAGGAGTTTGTGCCGCACGTTCGCGGGCGCGCTTTTCGACCAATGGAGGAGCTTGGCCTCGATTCGAGCGACCTCGGCGAGGTGGACTGCCCGCTCGTCCGCGGGCGCGGCGGATGCGAGACGCGCGCGCATGAGGCCGACGTAGAGGTTCGTCTCCGGCACCTTGTTCGCGTGGGTCGGGAGGGCCGACTCGACGAGAGCGAGCTGGCCCCAGAGGGCGGCGAATCGATCCTGCTGGTCGAACAAGAACGCGTGGCGGATACGCGCGTAATCGAGCCAAGCGGTATGGTAGGCGAAGCGCCCGTATTCGTCGAGGTAGCCGCGCTCCGTGAAACCCTCGCCGTCGAACGAGCACGGCGAGGCCGTCTCGCCCATGAGGGCGCGAATGGGCTGGATGACGCCTGCGTGGAGCAGATCGATCGCGGTCTGGTTCTTGGCGCGCTCCAGGAAGGCGCAATGGGAGAGGCTCCGGGCGAGCACGTCCGCGAGCGGATCGCCGCGGGTGAGCCTGTCGCAGTTCGAATTGATGATCATGTAGCCGATCGAGATCCAATCACCCGAGGCGAGCCCTGCGTCGTAGGTTCGATCGTAATAGGGGTCCACCTCGCGGAGCGGCATCGCCCAGCTATGGACGTCCGCGGCGTAGACGTAGTTGGCGACGCAGTGGATGGCGGGGTTATCGAATTGCGGGGCGAGCTCGATGCCGATGCGGGCGATCCGCTGGCCATTTTCATGATCGCCGAGGAGCCCGGTCACCATACCGTACCCGACGTACGCGAACGGCGAGAGCGAGGCATTACCGTGGAGGAGCGAGGCGCGCGTCATCTCCGCGGCGACGAGGAACGCGAGTGGCTTTTCGTTCGCGAGATAGGCCGCGTAGAAGAGCCCCTGCGCGAGTTCCATCGCGGCGATCTGCGCGCGATCCTGCATCTTTGGCGCGGAGAGCAGGGCCTCGGTGCCGCGCTCGGACACCGTCGCCATGACCTCCGCCATCACGGCGGAGAGCCGCTCGCGCCTCTCGTTGTCCTCGTCGGGCAGCTTCCAGCCGAGCCGCGAGAGGCCGTGGAGCTGGGCGCGCATGGTGTCGGCATAACGGCCTTCGAGCTGGGCGTGTGAGGCCTCGACGCTCAGGATGGCCACCTGATGCAGGGCGTCCCGCGCCCGCTCCTTGGCCTCGGGGTAAAGCGCCGAGGCTTCGGCGAAATGGCCGGTGAGGACCTCGGTCTCGGCGCGCTCCTTGTACAAGGCGAACGTGGTCTCGTAATGGTGATCCCACGCATTCTCGGGCAGGAGCTCCATGGCCTTGCGGAAATAGCCGAGCGCCGCCTCGTAGGCGGACGCGGCGCGTGCCCGCTGGCCGGCGACGAGTCCAATGGCCGCAGCGCGGGCGCGCTCGGACGGATCCGTGATCGGACCTGCGCCGAGCCCGAGGTGGCGCGCGATATCGAAGGAAAGGTCACCGAGCGCGTTCGGATCGGTGTCGCCGGCGAGGAGCCGGCCGATACGCAGGTGGATCCTGGGCCGCGTCGCCTCGTCGACGAGCGAATAGGCCGCCTGCTGCACCCGATCGTGCAGGAATCGATACCCTCCGCCTTCGGGGAGAACGAGGCCGAGATCGAGCGCCCGCGAGAGCGCCTCGGACGTCTCCGCCTCGCCTTTTGCATGGATCGTGGCGAGGGTCTTGAAATCGAACTTGTAGCCGATCATCGCGCCGAGCTCGAGCACCTCGCGTACGTCCTCGGGCAGGAGCGCGATACGCGTGGCCATGAAATCGACCACGGAGAGGGCCGGGGGCGCGTCGCGCGCGGCCTCGAGATCGTAGGTGAAGCCGCCCGCCTCGATGTCGAACCAGAGGATCCCCTCCTCGTGGAACGCGCGGAGCAGTTGCCTGATGTAAAACGGGTTTCCTTGGGTCCTCTCGAAGACGAGCCGTGCGAGCGGCAGCGTGTCTTCGCCCGCGGCAGAGAGCGCGTCCTCGACGATTTCGGCCACGTCGGCTTGCGAGAGTGGCCCGAGGGAAATGCGGGTCGTGGTCCGCTTGCCGCGCTTGATCTCGTCGCAGGCGAGCACCCAGGGGTGCGAGGGATCGACCTCGTTGTCGCGCTGCGCGCCGATCACGAGGAGGTGCGACGCGCTCGGGTCCGAGAAGATCGACGAGAGGAGCTTGAGGGACGAGGTGTCGGCCCATTGCATATCGTCGAGGAAAAGGACGAGCGGCTTGTCCGGCGAGGCGAAGGTGTAAAGGAATCTCGATAAGACCGTGAAAAACCGGTTTTGCGCCTCTGCGCCGCCGAGCGGTGGGACGGAGGGTAGATCCCCGAGGACGAACGAAAGCTCGGGGACGAGGGGGAGGAGCAACGCGCCATTTTGACCGACCGCCGCAGCGATACGGGCTTTTTGCTCGGCCAGCTGCTCCGAGCGCTCGCCGAGCAGCTGCCGCGCGAGGTCACGCGTGGCCTCGATGACGGCGGCGAGGGGGGCGCTCCTGTTGAATTGATCGAACTTTCCAGCGGCGAACCGGCCGCCGAGGCGGACGGTGCGCGCGGCCATTTCATTCACGAGCGCGGTCTTGCCGATGCCGGCCCAGCCGGAGACGACGACGAGCTCGACAGCGGACTCGGCCGCGCGATGGAGCGCCTCGGCGAGGGCCCGCTCCTCGGACTTGCGTCCATAAAGCTTCTCGGGGATGTGTAGTGTCTCGGGCTCGTCGTGACGCCCGAGCGGGAAAGGAGGGATCCTCGATCCCTCGGCGAGGTGGCTTTCGCACGTCGATAGGTCGGCGCGGAGGCCCTCGGCGCTTTGATAACGGTCCTCGGCGTTTTTCTCGAGGAGCTTCATGATGATCCGCGAGACCGTGGCGGGGATGCGGCCATCCTCCTGGTCGGGCGGCGGGGGCCTGCGCGCGATATGGCCATGCACGATCTCCGTGGCCGTGCCGCTGAAGGGCGGGTGCTGGGTGAGCGCCTCGTAAAGCGTTACGCCGAGCGAATAGAGATCGGTCCGCTGATCCACCCCGCGGTTCATGCGCCCCGTTTGCTCCGGCGATACATAATGCAGGGCGCCCTCGGAAGACGAGAGGCTCATGACGCGGGGCGCCTCGCGGCCGTGCCGCGTGGCAAAACCAAAACCCGTCAGGTGGACGCGGCTCGTTTGCCTGTCGAAGAGGACGTGATGCGGCGCGATATCGCCGTGGATGAGCCCATGGCCGTGCACGCCGTCGAGGGTGGTTGCCATCGTGATTCCAATACGCAAAACCTCCTCGATCGAGAGGCGGCCTTCGCGCAGGATTTGGGAAAGCGGGCGGCCGCCGGGATCCTCGAGGAGGAGCGCCTCGGCGTCGGGCAACCCTTCGATGGCGAGCGGACGGACGATGCCGGGCACGTCGAGATCACGCAGGACCGTGAGCTCGTGCAAGAGCGTGGAGCTCTCGCGCCCTCTCGGCGTGGGGCCATGCAGCGTCCTCACGAGGATCGAGGAGGGATCGGCTTCCCGCGTGGCGCGCCGCAGGGTCGTCGTTTCATCTTCGTGCAACGTTTCCAGGAAACGAAGACCAGTGATCGTGTGCATCGACGTGTCCCCTCGGGGGGGGCCGGCCCTCTGCCCCCTGACAAAATTGAAACGATAAGCGACACGCGGGTGTATACGCCAGGGAAACAGCGTGCCCCAAACGTGCTGCTGCGGCATTATGGGCACTTTAAGCCGTTCGTATCGTACCTTATCCGACCATCTATGGATCGACGAGGAGAAGGGCCCCGGGAGCCTGGCACGCGATGTGCTCTTCGGGTCGGCGTCCACCCGTGACGTGAAGGGAAAGAGAAGGCGACCATGAGCGAGACCAACCACGTGACGTTCGAGACCGACGGCGTGCCGATCAAGGCCTGGACCCGCGGCGTGCCGTTCGAGTCCGAGGCGGAGGCGCAGCTGCGACGCGTGGCGAGCCTGCCGTTCGTGCACAAGTGGGTCGCCGTGATGCCCGACGTGCACGTCGGGAAGGGCGCGACGGTCGGGAGCGTGATCGCGACGAGCGGCGCGATCATCCCGGCCGCGGTGGGCGTGGACATCGGTTGCGGGATGATCGCGGTGGAGACGACGCTCCTCGGGTCGCAGCTGCCCGACGATCTGAAGGGAATCCGGAGCGCGATCGAGGCGGCCGTACCGCACGGGCGCACGAACAACGGCGCGCTGGGGGATCGGGGCGCGTGGGGAGATCCGCCCGAGCGCGTGCAGAAGGCGTGGGCGGCGCTCGAGCCGCGGTATCAGGAGATCGTGAAGGAGAACGCGACGATCGGGCGCGGGACGACGATCCATCACCTCGGGACGCTCGGGACCGGAAACCACTTCATCGAGGTTTGTCTCGATGAGCGCGACCACGTCTGGTTCATGTTGCACTCGGGTTCGCGCGGCGTGGGAAACCGCATCGGGAGCCACTTCATCGACCTCGCGAAGAAGGACATGAAGCGGTGGTTCATCAACCTGCCGGACGCGGACCTCGCGTACATCCCCGATGGGAGCGAGACGTTTGGCTCGTACTGGCGCGCGCTCGCTTGGGCGCAGGATTTCGCGCGGACGAGCCGCGCGTTGATGATGGAAGCGACGATCATGGCAGCGCGAACGTCGGGGCTTTTGCCGCCGTTCGAGGTCGTGAACGAGGCGGTGAACTGCCACCACAACTACGTGTCGAAGGAGAACCACTACGGCAAGGACGTGTGGGTGACGCGCAAGGGCGCGGTGCGCGCAGGCGAGGGCGAGCTCGGGATCATCCCCGGCAGCATGGGGGCGAAGAGCTTCATCGTGCGCGGGCTCGGCAACCGTGAGTCGTTCTGCTCGTGTAGCCACGGCGCGGGGCGCAAGATGTCGCGCGGGGCGGCGAAGCGGGCGTTCTCGCTCGAGGACCACGCCCGCATGACGGCCGGGATCGAGTGCCGCAAGGACGAGGACGTGATCGACGAGACGCCCGGGGCGTACAAGGCGATCGAGGACGTGATGGAGGCGCAGCGAGACCTCGTGGAGGTCGTACGCACGCTGCGGCAGGTGGTGTGCGTGAAGGGGTGACGGCGATGCTGACGCTGGATGGAGCGACGGGCGAGGGCGGAGGGCAGATCCTTCGCTCGTCGCTGGCCTTGTCGATGGTGACGGGACAGGCGTTTCGGGTGCACTCGATCCGCGCGAAGAGGTCGAAGCCGGGGCTCATGCGGCAGCACCTCGTGGCCGTGCGCGCGGCTGCCGAGGTGAGCGGCGCGGAGATATCGGGCGACGCGATCGGTTCGCGTGAGCTCGTGTTCAAGCCGGGCGCGGTGCGGCATGGGACGTATCGGTTCGCGATCGGGAGCGCGGGGAGCGCGACGCTCGTGCTGCAGACGGTGCTGCCCGCGCTTCTCGCGAGCGCGGGCAGCTCGTCGATCGTGTTCGAGGGCGGGACCCACAACCCGATGGCGCCGCCGTACGATTTCGTGGAGCGCGCGTTCCTGCCGATCGTGCGTGGGATGGGCGCGAACGTGACGGCGCGGCTCGTGTCGTACGGGTTTTACCCGGCCGGCGGGGGGCGCGTGGAGGTGACGGTGGAGGGGTGCGAGCGGCTCCGAGAGCTCACGCTTCTCGATCGAGGAGAGATCCGGAAGACGCAGTTGCGCGCGCTCGTGTCGCAGATCCCGGGCTCGGTCGGGGTGCGCGAGGTCGATGCGTTTCTCGCGGAGGTGCCGTGGGATCGGGCGTGCGCGCGGCCCGAGGTCGTGAAGAACAGTCCGGGGCCGGGAAACGCGCTCGTCGCCGAGGTTTCGAGTGAACACGTGACGGAGGTGTTCACGAGCTTCGGCGAGCGAGGCGTGCCCGCGGAGGCCGTGGCGGGAAAACTCGCGAAGGAGGTGAAGCGATACCTCGATGCGGGTGTGCCCGTCGGAGAACACCTCGCCGATCAGCTGCTTTTGCCGATGGTGCTCGGGGAAGGCGGCGCGTTCCGGACCGTCGCGCCGTCGGGTCATACGCGGACGCAAGTCGAGGTGATCCGGGCCTTCGTGGGAGCGGAGGTGCGGATGGAACCGCGCGGCGCGGAGGAGTGGGTGATCGAGGTGA
The DNA here is from genome assembly GCA_031374535.1 of Polyangium sp. (in: bacteria). GTDB lineage: Bacteria > Myxococcota_A > Polyangia > Polyangiales > Polyangiaceae > Polyangium. The sequence goes on along the minus strand of JANMGF010000431.1, from coordinate 12,913 downwards.
AGGGGACGCGGCGGTGAGGATCGGCGCGCGGGCGCACGAGCTCGGCAGGTGCGGTAAAGCTCGACAAAACGGCCGCATCCGGGCATGACCACGGGCACGTGCTGCGTCTGCTCGTGTCCCCCCGAAGCGAATCGCGGCTGTCGGCCGCGGAGGTTTTCCTCGGGGAGGGGAGGGCCTCTGCGGTCGCGCTTCTCGTGGGTCCGTCGCGCGGGGCGGCGCTCGATCTCGCGGCAAGGGTAGGGTCCTCGCGAGGCGCGATCTTCGGGTTGCATCGGCTGACGCTGGGGCAACTCGCGGCGCGTCTCGCAGCGCCGGAGCTCGCGCGGAGGAGGCTCGCGCCGGCCACGCCGCTCGGCGTCGAAGCGGTCGTGGCGCGCGCGGTGGCGAGCGCGCTGGAAGCGGGAGCGCTGGGGTATTTCGCGCCCGTCGCGCGGACGCCGAGCTTCGCGAGCACGCTCTCGGCGACGCTGAGCGAGCTGCGGATGGAGGGCATCGGGCACGAGGAGATCCTGGGCGACGATCCACGGAGTCGGGATCTGCGGGAGCTTGCGCGCCGGTACGACGAGCAGCGGGCGCGGGCTCGGATCGCCGATCGCGCGGAGGTGCTCGCGGCGGCGACGGCGGCGGTGCCGGAGGCGAGTGAGCTTCGGCAGGCGCGGCTGCTTTTGCTCGACGTGCCGATCGCGTCACGGCTCGAAGAGCGCTTCGTGGCGGCGCTCGTGGATGCCACGGAGGTCGCGTTCGCGACGGCGCCGGTGGGGGATGATCGTGCGGTGGAGGCGCTCGCGGCGCTCGCGGGTGAGGTGGTGACGGATCGGAGCGAGCCGTCGCCTTCGTCGCTTTCGCGCCTGCACCAGCACCTGTTTGCCGCGGCGGAGTTGCCGGCCGCGGAGGCGGGTGAGGACGTCTCGTTTTTCTCGGCGCCGGGTGAGGGGCGCGAGTGCGTGGAGATCGCGCGTCGTATCCTGGCGGAGACGCGGCGAGGCGTGCGGTTCGACGACATCGCGGTGTTTTTGCGCGCGCCCGACACGTACGCGGCGCTGCTGGAGAGTGCGCTGCGTCGGGCGAAGATCCCTGCGCATTTTGCGATCGGCGCCGCGCGGCCGGAGCCCTCGGGGAGGGCGTTTCTCGCGCTGCTCGGGTGTCGCGCCGAGGATCTGTCGCCGCGGCGGTTCGCGGAGTATCTGTCGCTCGCGCCGATGCCCAAGGAGAGCGCGGGGGCGCGGGTGGAGGCGAGGCCGGAGCTTTTGCGTGCGGACCTGTTCGGCGCGCTCCTCGAAGGGGAGCCGACGGCGAAGCGGATCCGTCGCGAGGAGGCGAGCGCGGGGGCAAACGTGCCTTCGCGGCCGGTGCCGCAAGGATGGGAGAGGCTGCTCGCCAAGGCTTCGATCGTTGGTCGAAAGGAGCGCTGGGCGGAGCGGCTCGCGGCGCTCGGGCGGTCGTTCGATCGGGAGCTTGCGCTGCTGCGGCGACGGGATCCGACCTCGCCACGCGTGGAGACGGTGGAGCGCGAGATCGAGGCGCTCGGGGAGCTCACGCGGTTCGCGTTGCCGCTCGTTTCGGCGCTCGCGGCGCTGCCCGATCGCGCGAGCTGGGGCGTGTGGATCGAGGAGCTCGGCAAGGTCGCGCGGATGGCGCTGGAGCAGCCGGAGGACGTGCTTTCGGCGCTGTCGGAGCTCGCGCCGATGGCGGAGGTGCCCGCGGTCTCGTTCGACGAGGTGCGTCGCGTGCTCGAAGGGCGGCTCAGCGCGCGGATCACGCCGCCGACGGGTCGGCGTTATGGCGCGGTGTTCGTCGGGACGCCGGAGCTCGCGCGGGGTCGATCGTTCGCGGTGGTGTTCGTCCCCGGCCTCGCCGAGCGGATGTTCCCGGAAGCGCCGCGCGAGGATCCGATCCTGCTCGACGCCGATCGCCGGGCGATCACGAAGGCGCTGCGGACGCAGGCGGATCGCAGCCGGAACGAGCGTCTGCTTTTGCGTTTGTCCCTGGGCGCCGCGCGGGAGCGGGTGCATCTGTCGTATCCGCGGGTCGAGGTCGCGGCGGGGAGGCCTCGTGTGCCTTCGTTTTACGGGCTCGACGTGTGGCGCGCGACGACGGGGACCCTCCCCGATCACGACGCGCTCGAACGGGATGCGGCAAGCGCATCGGGCGCCAGGCTCGCGTGGCCGGCGCCTGCGTTTCCCGAGGAGGCGATCGATGATGCCGAGCACGATCTCGCGATGCTGGGGCGGCTCTTGCACGGGGGCGAAGAGGCAGAGACGGCCGGGCGCGCGCAGTATTTGCTCGATCTGAACCCGCACCTCGCGCGGTCGTTGCGGGCACGATCGGCGCGCTGGGACAAACCCGTTTCGCATCACGATGGAGTCGTGCGCAAGACTGCGGCGACGGCGGCGGTCCTTTCGGCGAGCAGGCTCCGCGCGAGGCCGTATGCGGTGACGGCGCTGGAGAAGTTCGCGGCGTGTCCGTATCGATTCTTGCTCGCTGCGATCCACAGGTTGCCGGCGCGCGAGCGGCGCGGATCGCCCGACAGGCTGGATCCGATCTCGCGGGGCGTGCTTTTCCACCGCGTGCAGGCCGAGACGCTCGCGGCGCTGGAGCGGGAAGGGGCGTTGCCGTTTGGTCCGGAGGGTTTGCCCCGGGCAGAGGTTTTGCTCGATGAACGCCTCGACGCGGCGGCACGTGAGCACGAGGAGCGCACGTTGCCGCCCGTGGAGAGCGTCTTTCGTGATGAGATCGAGCGCGCGCGGGTCGAGCTTCATGCGTGGCTCGCGCATGTGGCCGAGCAGAGCTGGCTTGTCTGGCCGGTGCGGTACGATCTTGCGTTCGGGCTTCCGCCGCACGAGCACGAGGATCCGCGCAGTACGGCCGAGCCGGCGTTGATCCGGGGGTTTGGGGCGCAGGACGCCGAAGGCGATCCGAAGCCCCAAGCGTTGAATGACGGCTTTTTGCTGCACGGGGCGATCGACGTGGTCGAGCGGCATGCGGCGACGGGGCACGCGCGCGTGACCGACGTGAAGACGGGGACGAACTTCACGCGGCCGGGGCTCGTCATCGGCGGCGGAGAGGTCTTGCAACCGGTGCTTTACGGTCTCGCGTACGAGGCCGTGTGGAAGGAGCCGGTGGCGGATGCGTGTTTGTCCTTCTGCACCGCGCGGGGCGGGTACGCCGAGCACGTGATCGAGCTCGACGAGGCGGCGCGCGCGAAGGCGCTTTTGGTGCTGGAGCTCGTCGACGAGTCGATCGACAAAGGGTTTTTCCCGCCGGCGCCACGCAAGGGCGCGTGTGACACGTGCGGATATAGGCTCGTGTGTGGGCCCCACGAGGAGCGGCGCGCGGAGCGCAAGGACGAGTCGTCGCTGGAGGGTGGCGCGCTTTTTTCGAGGCTACGAGCGCTGCGAGGGGAGCCGTGATGGAGGGCGCCTCCGCGTTCGTCGCCACGCAAGGCGAGGAGCTCGCCGACGCGGAGGCGCGGGCGCTCATCCGCGGCGCGCTCGACCGCACGATGATCGTCGAGGCCGCGGCAGGCACAGGCAAGACGAGCGAGCTCGTGCTGCGGATGGCCTCCGTACTCGCGGAGGGGCGCGCCGAGATCGAGGAGATCGTCGCGGTCACCTTCACCGAGAAGGCCGCAGGTGAGCTCAAGCTGCGGCTGCGCAGCGGGATCGAGCGCGCGCGTAGGGTCGCCTCGGACGAGGGGCGACGCGCGAACCTCGAACGGGCCCTCGCGCATCTCGAAGAAGCGCGCATCAGCACGATCCACGGGTTTTGTGCCGACCTTTTGCGCGAGCGTCCCGTGGAGGCGGGGGTCGATCCTGCGTTCCGCGTGATGACCGAGGCCGAGGCCGATCGACGGTACGGCGAGGCGTTTGGACGCTGGCTCGAGCAGATCCTCGCGCGACCGCCCGAGGGGTTACGAAGGCTCCTGCGAAGGCGCGAGCACGGGCCGGGGCCGATCGAGCGGCTGCGCCGTGCAGGGCAGGAGCTCATCGCCTGGCGGCATTTTACGGCGCGATGGCAGAGACCACCTTTCGATCGGGATCGCGCGGTGGACGTGATCCTCGCGGAGATGAGGGCCTTCGCCGAGGCGAGCGAGGGCGCGCTCCATGCAAACGATCCGCTGCATCGGGACACAGAGCCCGCGCGCGCGCTCATCACGCGTCTCGCGGCCGAGGGCGAGCATGCTTGGGATCGCGACGAGGTCGAGGCCGAGCTCTGCGCCCTGGCCAGGCAACGCGACTTCATGCGCCCACGGCGCGGCGCGGGATCGCGGTACGGTCAGCACACGACGCGGGCCGATCTGCTGGCGGCGCACACGGCGCTCGTCGGGTCGCTCGAGCAGTTTCAGCGCGCGGCCGACGGCGATCTCGCGGCTCTCTTGCAGGAAGAGCTCGGCGTACTCATCGCGATGTTCCAGGCGCGCAAGGCCGAGGTGGGCGCGCTCGACTTCGAGGATCTGCTCGTCTGCGCGCGTGATCTCGTGCGCGACAAGGGCGAGGTGCGCCGGGCGTTCCAGGAGCGTTACCGCTGCATCTTCGTCGACGAGTTCCAGGACACGGACCCGCTCCAGGCCGAGATCCTCATGCTGCTCGCGGCCGACGATCCGAGCGTTCGCGCCTACCGCGACGTGTGTCCCATCCCTGGCAAGCTTTTCCTCGTCGGGGATCCGAAGCAGGCGATCTACCGCTTTCGCCGCGCCGATCTCTCCGTGTACGAGGAGGTCAAGCAGCTGCTCGTCACGCGTGGCGCGCTTTTCGTGGAGCTTGGTACGAGCTTCCGATCGGTCCCCGGCATCCAGAAGCTCGTGAACGCGGCGTTCGCGCCCGTCATGGTGGGCGATCGGGAAGCGCTCTCCGCGCGGTATGCGCCGCTGAAACCTGCGCGCAGCGAGATCCCGGGGCAGCCGTCGATCGTGTGCGTGCCCGTGCCCGAGCCGTACGGCAAACAGCGGCTCACCTCCGCCGCCGTCGAGCAAAGCGTGCCGGCCGCCGTGGGCGCGTTCCTCGAATGGCTCCTGCACGAGAGCGGCTGGAAGGTGGCCGAGCGAGATCAGCTCGGCGAGCTCGTCCCCGTCGCGCCGCGGCACGTGTGTCTGCTCTTCCGACGCTTCGAGAGCCACGGCGAGGACGTCACGCGCGCGTACGTGGAGGCGCTCGAAGCCCGTGGAATCCCGCACGTGCTGGTCGGCGGAAAGTCGTTTTTCGCCCGCGAGGAGGTCGAGACCATGCTCGCGGCCTTACGCGCGATCGAGCGCCCGGACGATGAACTCGCCGTCTTCGCGACCCTGCACGGATCCCTCTTCGCCGTCGGCGACGAGGCCCTCCTCGAATATCGCCACACGCACGGGAAGTTGCACCTCCAACGAATCCCTGAAGGCCCGCGGCCGCCGCACCTCGCTCCGATCGCGGCTGCGCTTTCGCTCCTGGCGCGGCTCTCCGAGGGTCGGAACGCGCGTCCCATCGAGAGCACGGTCTCCGAGCTTTGCGACGCGACACGCGCCTACGTGGGGTTTGCCTTGCGCCCGTCGGGCGAACGCGCGCTCGCCAACGTCCTGCACATCGCCGAGCTTGGCCGCGCGTATGAGGCCTCGGGGGGCACTTCGTTTCGCGCGTTCGTCGAGCAACTCGAGGAGGACGCCGAGCGTGGCCGCGCGCCCGAGGCTCCGATTCTCGAAGAGGGCGGCGACGGGGTGCGGATCATGACGGCGCACAGGGCCAAGGGCCTCGAGTTTCCGGTCGTCGTGTTCGCCGACGTCACCGCGCGCCTCGGCGCCCAGGGCGTGAGCCGTTACGTCGACGCCTCGCGCTCGCTTTGCGCGCTCCGCCTCGGCAGCGTCGCGCCGTGGGATCTCGTCCAGCACGAGGCGCTCGAAGTGCGGCGTGACGAGGCGGAAGGCACGAGGCTCGTGTATGTCGCGGCGACGCGGGCGCGTGACCTCGTGATCGTGCCCGCCGTGGGGGACGCGCCTCGTTTCCCCGAGCAATCGTGGATCAGCCCGATTCATGCGGCGATCGCGCCTCCTCCCGGCTATGAGCCGTCCTCCGACCACGCGCCTGGTTGTCCGCCCTTCGGCGACGATACGGTCCTCTCCCGGCCGCCAGGTATCGAGCGTGGACCGGAGACGGTGCGTCCCGGGGGATATCGTTTGCCCGGCGGTCATGACGTCGTGTGGTGGGACGTCGAGCGACTCGACCTCGAACGCGAGCCTGCATTCGGCGTGCGTCGCGACGATATGCTCCGCAAGGACGCGCCCGTCGGTCGCGTGGAGGAGGACCTCGAAACCTATCGACGCTGGGCGCGGGAGCGTCCTGCCGATCGTGAGCGTGGCACGCGTCCGCTGTTCGCGATCCAGACGGTCACCGAGCGGGCGGAATCGTCGACCACCGAAGCGCCAAAGGACATTCCAGTGCTCGACGTCGGGCGTGAAGCGGGCCGGCCGGCGGGGCCTCGTTTTGGCGAGCTCGTGCATGCGGTGCTCGCGCAGGTCCCGCTTTCCGCAGGGCCGCACGTCGTGGAGGAGGCGACGGCGCTTGCGGCGCGGCTCTTTGGCGCGACACCAGTCGAGGAGGAGGCTGCTGCGCGGGCCGTGCTTGCGGCGCTTGCTCATTCGGTGATCGAGAGAGCACGCGCGGCCGAGGCGCGGGGCGAATGCCGGCGCGAGACGCCCGTCAGTTTGGTGGCGGAGGACGGGACGCTCGTCGAGGGAATCGTGGATCTCGCATTTCGCGAGCCGAGCGGGTGGACGGTGGTCGATTTCAAGACCGACCGAGAGGTCGAGCGCGCGGGTGCGGTGTATCGGCGGCAGGTTTCTCTTTATGCAGAGGCCATTGCGCGGGCGACCGGGGAGGCTTGCGCGGCGCTTTTGTTACGGGTTTGAGGGGTCGTCCTCGGGCGCGGGGCGTTCACCGCTATCCGCTTTGTTCTCTTCGGCCTCGTCGAGGATGCCCGCCTCCACTTCAGCCCACAACCCGTCGAGATCCAGCGTCAGCCCTTCGAAGCCGGGCGCCTCGACATTCCCCTCGCTTGCGCTTCGCGCGCGCACGTAACGCCCATCTGCGCCGAGCTCCCACATCTCCAGCACGCGGGATTCGGGGTCGAGCAGCCAGTACCAGCGAACACCGAAGCGGGCGTACTCGTCGGCCTTCTCGATCCGGTCGCGCCGCACGTCCCGGGCGCGCTGCGAGATCACCTCGAGGATCAACGTTGGCGGCTTCCGGGAAATCGAAGCGCGGACGAGGCGCTCTCCTGGCGCATACATGCACACGTCGGGCTTGCGACCTCGCGCCTTCGACACGGCCAGCTTGTGGTCGGGGCCGAACACCTGGGCTCGCCGTGGCGCTCCCCAGATGCCCAGCATCCGGATGAACCACGAAACGATGGCGTCGTGAACGTTGGTCGTCACTTCCTCCTCCGTGAGCTGCCCATCGACGAACTCCCCCGGCTCGTCCTCATCGAGGTCCGCCCACTGTTCGAGCGTCATCGGCTCGGGCTGGAGCACCTCCGCGGTTGCTGCGCGCATGGGCTGATCGTACCACGCGGACCGTGCCTGTCGCGTTCGCAAGGGTTGCGGGAGGCTCGCGACAAACCGTGCTCGCGTTTGCAAGGGTTGCGATCGCCTCTCGGCGGCGTTTCGTCGCGTTCGCAAGGGTTGCGAAGGGGCGGCGTGTGTGCCCAGTCACGTTCGCAAGGGGTGCGAAGGGGACGTTCGGGCTGCGCGGGGCGTGTGCAAGGGGTGCGGTGGCCCGTTGCTGCCCTTCGGCGGCGGTGGCATAGGCCGGGCATGAGCGCAAGGTGGCGGCTTGCCGTCGAGGGGCTGGGGCGCATCGAGAAGGCGGACGTGGAGATCCGGCCGCTGACCTTGCTCATCGGCGAGAACAACAGCGGCAAGAGTTACCTCGCGACGCTCTTGTGGGGCCTCGTAGCGGTGGGCTGGTCGCTGCCTTCCCCCGAGGGGCCAGAGCTTTCGGCGTGTGAAGCGTGGGCAGAGGCGAATTTGCCGCCGGCCGTTCCGAAGTTCGATCGGGCATTGACGGAGGTCGAGGGGGAGATGTTCCAGCGGCTGTTCGATGCGGCGCTGGAGGCGGGGAAGGATGGGCTGATCGAGCGGCTGTTTCGGTCGAAGAAGGTGACGGCGCGGTCGGTAAAATTTCGTTCAGAAGCGGTCTCTGATTTTTCATGGAAGCACTGGACTGCTCCAGACGGCCTCATTCGATTGGGGCGTCGTCGTCCGCACAGCGATATGGGATTCATGGTCCTCGATGGCGATCACAAGCGTGCGAACAGAATCGCCATCGCCTCATTGTGCCATGCCTATGTGTTGGGAGAAGCCGCGCCGAATGTAGGCATGGTTGCGCGTAGCACGGAAGGTTTCGTACCCGGGGATCCAATGTTCGTGCCCGCCTCACGGACGGGTTACATGCACCTATATCGTGAGGTTGTTCGCAAGCGCTTCGAGGAAGGTTTGCAGCAGAGCGCTAACGGCGAAGGCAACCTGACGCTTCCAGCATTCCATTTTCTGGACTTCATTGCTTTCGGGGCGGGGCAGGAACCATACAAGTTCTTTGAGGATGCCTGCAAGCTCATCGAATCGGCGCTCACGGGCCATATCGAGCTTTCGTCGGGCCGCGGTACGAACGAGGTTAGGTATGCGATGGATGGCCTGCAAGACCGCCTTTCAATGCCGCTCTCCTCCGCCCTCGTCTCCGAGCTTGCGCCCTTGCTCCTCGTGCTTCGTGGCACATATCCGCTCCGCTTGCTCATCCTCGAAGAGCCCGAATCCCACCTGCACCCAAAACTCCAGCGTGTCGTCGCGCGCGCCATCGTCCGCCTCGTCCGCGCGGGCGTCGTCGTCGTCGTCACGACCCACAGCACGACCTTCTGCCAGCAAATCAACAACCTCATCAAGATCGGATCCCTGCCCCCCGAAGCCAGAAAACGCGCGCACGAAAAGCTCGAATACGAGGACCAGGATTACCTTCTCGCCGATGAGGTCGCGGGTCACCATTTCGAGGTCGGCGACGACGGCAAGACCCGCGTGCACGAGCTGAAGCGGACCGAAAACGGGATCGTGATGCCGGACTTCAACCGCGAGCTGGCGAAACTATCGGAGGAGGTGCTCTTTTTGCAGGAGCTTCTCGCAGAGGCGCGCACTTGAAGAGGGCCGACGAGCTTGGCGGGCGACTCGAAACCCTGTTCAAGCCTCCCGCAGGTGAAGAGCCGCGTTTTCTGGTCGTCGCAGGGCCAGGCGAGGTCCTCGTCGAGGAGACTGCGAAGGACGGGTATGCGCAGATCGCCTGCCGCTTTGGCGAAGGCGTTCGGGCCATTCGATGGCGCCTTCAGACAGGGGACCTTCGGCCCATCGGGAGCGAAAAGAACGCGGACGGGGCCATCCTCGTCGTTCGTCCGGACGGCGCACTCGAAGCGCACGTGATGGAGTGCAAGTCGAAGGTCGATTCGAATACCTGGCGCAAGGCCCTCATGCAGCTCGAATGGACCCTGATCCGCCTCCTCGCCATCGCCGGCGCGCTGCATGAACGCGTGGAGCGCGTGGTCCTCTACACGGTGTACCGGACGGACGCCCTATCGGTCGACGAGTCTGCCGACCCCGAGCTCTTCCGCGCTCCCCTCGAAGACGAGGACAACACGATCGTAGCGCGTCACCTCTCGTGGACGAAGCCCGAGGTCGCGCTCCCCGGATGGTCGTCGCGTTTCCCCCACGTGAAGGTGCAAAAAACCGACGAGGGACACGCAGCCGTGGACTTGCACGTCGCGACGTGAACGATCACGTTGGGGCGGAAACCTTCCGTCCGGAGCCCCCATGCCTTCCAAGCAAGTCACCGACCGCCAGAAAAGCGCTGACTCCATCATCGCCGCTGTCGACACGAACGGTCCTGCTGTCGACACCGCACTCCAGAGCCTCCTCACCCCCCATTTGCGAGAAGGCGAGGTCCTCCCCGATGGCGCGCTCTTTTTGACCCTCGTCGCGCGGGCGCTCGGCGCTGAAAAACAAAAGCTCATCACGGCGGACGAGACCCACGAGGCCGAGCTTTTGGACGACGAGCCGCACCGCAAAGCGCGAGACAGCGCCGCGGAGGCGCTCCGGCAGGAGGTCATCGATCTGAGGGAGGTATTGACCGGCATCTACGGCAGCACGTTCGCCGCGCAGATCGTCCCAGGGACGACGCCGCGTGATCCCGTCGTGCTCGCGCGATTCACCCAATCCATCGAGAAAACCCTCGCAAGCGCGGCGCTCCCCACGTCACGCATCAAAGGCGCCACGCTCGACAAGGTCGAAGCCCTCGCGACGCTCGGCGCGTTACGGCAAACCCTCGAACAAGCCTTGCAGGCGGTCGTGCGCGAGGCGCGTGAGTCGCAGGCGACGCAAGTCCAGAAGGACCAGGCGATGGACGCGTTCGACGGCGCCTTCAGCGCATCCGCCATGGTCGTGAGCGGCGCCCTCCGGCTGGCCGGCAAACACGAACTGTCCGCAAAACTCCGGCCGTCCGCGCGTCGTCCCGGTCAGACCGCCTCGGAGGCAGGAGAAGACGCCCCGAGCGCCGGGGAAGCGGGCGCCCGAGCTTGACAAAACGATGAAGTTATCGTTCCGGGCGTTCGTGACGCTCGCCGCGGCGCCGCCCGGGATTAAGATGAACCCATGACGCCCCTCCTCAAGCGCGCGCTCGATCAGGCGGCGGTTTGGCATCGGGGACAGAAACGCAAGTACCCCGGCGTCGATGTCCCCTACGTGAGTCATCTGGCCGGCGTCGCGTTGCTCCTCGCCAAACATGGCTTCGACGATGAGGTCATCGCGGCAGGAGCGCTGCACGATGCCGTCGAGGACACGGGCGCCACCGGCGAGGACATCACCAGGCTCTTCGGCCGCCGCGTCGCCGACCTCGTGCTCGCCGTGACCGAGCCCGCGAAGACCCACGCCTGGGAAGAGCGCAAGCAGCGGTACCTCGAGCAATTCGCGAAGAACCCGTGGGACGCGCAGGCCATCACCATTGCGGACAAGATCGACAACTTCGAATCGATCGTCGTCTGCGCGAGCTTCCACGGCGACCCGTGGCCGATGTTCCGTCGCGGCCGCGACACACAGATCGCCGGCTTTCGAGCGCTACGTGAGCGTGTCCTTCGCTTGCCGCCGCACGCGCTGATCGACGAGTTCGAGCGCGCCTTCGTGGACGTCATCGCCGCCCCGGCAGGCCCCTCGTTGCACCATCGTTCTCCCTAGAGGTTTCCAGCTACGTCGGCCTCCGTGGTATGTGCCGATCCGCCGGGGCCGTCGCGCGCTCCGGGAACATCTCACCCAGGAGATCGGACGATGAAGAAGACCCTCGGGATTCTCATGGCGGCGGGCGTTCTCAGCAGCGTCGTGGGCGGCTGCTCGTACGGCGGCATCGCTGCGGTCGGCACGGACAAGGTCGTGATCATTCGCAACGACCTCTTCCTCTTCGGCGCGCTCCGCAAGGTGTACGTCTGCAAGGTCGCGGACAGGGGCGTCACCGACTGCGCCGCCGACGGCGAGGCTCCCTGATCGGATCGTGCTAGGAGGGCCGCGGAGGTCGGGCTGTCCAGGCCTCTGCGGTCGGTCCTCGCATGAAGCATCGAACATCGTGGGTGGGGTTCGCCCTGGCTGTCGTCGCCGTCGCCGCGTGTCGCTCGGAGCCGCCGGCGCCCGAGATCAAGTACGGCGAGCCGGTCGGCATCAAGATGGCGACGAAAGGCGCGATCCCGGCGTACGAGATCGCGATCGCCGTCTCCGAAGGGACCGATATCGGTCCGCTCGTGCCGGTGCTCGGAGCGGCGCTGCACGGGGCCGTCGAGGCTTGCCCGGAGGTCGTGCGTACGGGCGAGCGGGGCGAGACCCTGGATCTTGCATTCCGCGTGGAGCAAGGCGCGATCCGCGAGCCTTCGGCCAAAGGGGAGGCCGCCGCGTGCGTCGCGCGTGCGCTCGGGGGAAAGACGGTCGCCGCGCCGGATAAACTGGCCGTGCTGGCGCAGATCCGGTTCGCGGTCGCGATCCCCGACGCGTCGGTCACGCCATGAGAGCGATCCGCGCCGGGGCGAGCCCCACGCGTACGTTTTCACCCCGCAAACTTCGGAGGAGGGACCGGATCCTTCGGATCGGCTTCCTTCGTTTCGACGGCCTTGGGTGCCGGCTCCTTCGCGGCTGGCTCCTTCGCGGGCGGCTCCTTCGCGGCTGGCTCCTTCGCCGCTGCACCCGGGTTCGTCGGGGCCGCGCTCTCATCCGCGTGTTTGTTCTGCTCGATCGCCTCATCCGCCGCATCCACCGGCGACGAGGCAGCAGGCGTTTCTGGCTCCGGCGGCGGGGGCCACTGGTTCACGTAGCGCGGCGCTTCTCCCGGGCCCGACGCGTCGATCCAGCTCACCGAGCCCGTCCCCGGCGCGCGTACATCGACGTGGACGAACGAGCTGTTCGGATAGTAGCCGCAGCCCGTGTCCGTGATCGTCTTGCAAAACGCGACGACCTCCTCGTTCGACACGCCCGTCACGCGCATGTCGAGCGCGCGCGCGCTCTGGTGCAAGCTGCCCCGGCTCTTCGGCCGGTAGCCGCTCACGAGCGAGATCGCCTTGCCCGGGAAATGCTTGGCGATCGCCTCGACCCGCGACAGAAGCCCTGGATCGAGCAGACGCACGTTCGGCGCGATCTCCGTCGAGGCCTCCGCCGGCGCCGGCTTCTCCTTGCCTTCCTTGCCCTTGGCGGAGCTCGGTTTCTCCGGCTTCGCCGTCCCAGGCTCGGGGCGCTTCGTCTTCTTCAGCTCGGGCCGCGGCGTGCCCCAGGGACGAGCGAGGACGCTGAGTTTTTCGCGCGCATCCTCGAGCACCCGGCCCTTGCAGTCGACGAGCGAAAACGCCTCCCCTTCGAGGCCGTTCCGGTCGATCGACACCGCAG
>JANMGF010001370.1:0-39276 GCA_031374535.1 Polyangium sp. (in: bacteria) | reverse complement strand
CCGCCGCGTTCGCCCTCGTCCGGCGGGCGAAGGACCCTTCGTTCCGCGCCCATGTGCGCCGCTCGCTCCCGGCCTATGCGTACGTCACGCACGCCGTGATTGCGGTCGGCGTCCTCGTGGTCCTGCCGCTCGTGCTCGGCGCGCTCACCTCGCTCCTCGGCGGCTCGATCCAGAACTTGAAGGAAGTGGGCTGGAACAATTACGTCGGCCTCGACAATTTCGTCCAGATCCTCACGGCGCGCGGCGGCGCCTTGTTCTCCACGGGATCGTTTTACGTGGTCCTCCTGGTCACGGTCCTCTGGACGGTGGTCAACGTGTTTTTCCACGTCTCCCTCGGCGTCGCGCTCGCGCTCCTGCTCTCTCGCCCGATGCTCCGGCTCCGGGCGCTCTACCGCGTGCTCCTCATCATTCCCTGGGCCGTGCCGAGCTACGTGACGGCGCTCGCGTGGAAGGGCATGTTCCACCGCCAGTTCGGCGCCGTGACGGGGCTCATCCTGGCCATCAACGAGACGCTCGGGACGAGCCTCGAGCCCATTTCGTGGTTTGCCCGTTTCTCCACGGCGTTCACGGCGAACGTGGCGACGAACGTCTGGCTCGGCTTTCCTTTCATGATGGTCGTGACGATCGGCGCGCTCACCGCGGTCCCGGACGACGTGCTCGAAGCGGCGAAGGTCGACGGCGCGAGCCGCTGGCAAAGGCTCTGGCTCGTCACGATCCCGATGATCAAGCCGAGCCTCCTTCCCGCCGTGACCATGGGCGCCGTCTGGACGTTCAACATGTTCAACGTCATCTACCTCGTCGCGGGCGGCGAGCCCGACGGGACGGGGGAGATCCTGGTGACCGAGGCATATCGCTGGGCCTTCACGCGCAATGCGCAATACGGGTACGCGGCGGCCTACGCGGTGCTGATCTTCCTCCTGCTCTTCGGTCGCACCCGGCTCTCGGATTGGTGGAGGGATCGGCGCATGGCGCGCGAGAAGGAGATCATCTCGGCTGCGATCGCGAAAGCGGCGGGAGGTGCGGCGTGAACAAGAAGCCTTCTTTCCTCGAATCTGCCGCGTGCCACGTCATCCTCGTGATCGCCGTGGCGTTCGCGCTTTACCCCGTGCTCTGGGTCGTCGCGCTCGCCTTCTCGGGCACGCAGACGCCTTCGCCCCGCGTGCTCCCGGTCCCGGAGGCGCCGACGCTCGCGCACCTCTCGGCCGTCGTCGGCGCGACCCGCAAGGTCGACGGGGCGGACGTCTGGCTCTTCGGCCGCCAGCTCGGAAACTCCCTCGCCGTCTCGCTCTCGACGGCGCTCGTCGGCGTGCTCATCGCCATTCCGACGGCGTACGCCCTCGCCCGGTTCCGCTTCGCCGGCAAGGATTCGGGCGTGCGGGCGCTTCTCGCCACGCAGATGTTCCCGGCCGTGGCGAGCGCGATTCCGCTCTACATGATCCTGAATTACCTGGGACTCTTGAACTCGCGAACGGGCCTCATCGTCTGTTATGCATCGACGAGCGTTCCGTTCTCGATTTTCCAGCTACGCGCGGCCTTCGAGGCGATCCCGGTCGACCTCGAAGAGGCGGCCATGGTCGACGGAGCCACGCGTTTCTCCGCGTTCGTCCGGGTCGTCCTGCCCGCGGCGCGGCCCGCGATTGCCGTGACGGCGCTCTTTGCGTTCATGGGCGCCTACAACGAGTTCATCCTCGCCGCGACGCTGCTGGACAAAGAGGAGATGTTCACGCTGCCCGTCATGTTGCAGCGGTTCATCGGCGAGTATGACGCGCAATGGGAGAAATTCGCGGCGGGCGCGCTCGTCGTGTCGCTCCCCGTGATGGCGCTGTTTTACGTCGCGCAGCGCCACCTCGTCGCAGGGCTCACGGCGGGCGGGGTGAAGGGCTGATCGCGAGCGTTCACGGCTTCGGCTGCGGGCAGAGGTAGGTCACCCCGGCGCCCACGAGCCCCTCCCCCACGAGATCGATCTCCGGCACGTAGGAGCATTTTTTCCCCGATTCCTCGGTCAGGATGCTCGCGCGCCGTTCGAGCAGGTTTTCCACCTGCGCCTGCGTCACCGGCCCCGTGCCCGACACGCGCTCGGCCACCTTGACCGTGGTCGCGCCCTGGCAGGAAAGAATGGCCGTCACCGCGAGGTCGGGCTCGACCTTGTGGCCGGCGTCGCGGCCCGTGACGATGGGACGGATCGTGCCCCGAATGCTCGCGCTGTACGAGCAACCATTGTCCAGCGGGAACGTGAAAAGCTCGTCGAACGCCCAGACGGACGACACCTTGGGGCCGTCCGGGGGCGCCTCGGTCCCTGCGTCGGGCCCGCCTCGTTGCGCCAGGAGCGAGACCGTATCCGCGACCGCTGCACCTGAAATCGGGAGAAGTGCGAATGCCGCGAGTCGACCGAGCCCCGTACCTTTCGACCTGACCATATCCCTCCAGCGGCCCCGGCCGAGAGCAGCGCGTTTTTCGCGCGCCCCAGGCGCAAAGGACCCCTCGGGGTGGAGCGATTGCCAGGACGATGCCAACGGACGCCCAGAGGGGCGTTCTCGTCAGGACTTGCGGCGCGTTTGCGGATGAGCGCCGAGAATCAGAAAATCCAGACCGGACGGGGCGTCGTGATTGGCAACACGCCCGCCTCCGTGCCGATGAGGTGGTGATCCGGGTCGAGCGTCACGGCCGTGACAGGCTCGCTGAAGGGAATCTTCACCGAAAGCGCGGCCTCCTGGGGCGCGAGGCCAAAATCGACCAGGGCGCGGGTCGATTGCGTCGCGCCCTGGATCTCGACCTCGACGACGCAGGGGAACAGCTTCCCTGCCGGGTTTTGCTGCGTGACCGTGACCGTCGCCTGGCCGTCGAGCTCTTGCGCCGAGGCCGCGAACGAGGGCCATACCGGCGCGCCCTTGCCGAAGACCCACGCGTCGAAGTACACGTCGAGCTGTTTCCCGGAGGCCATTTCGAGCGCGTCCCTGAGCTCCGCCACGCTGCGCCCGCCGGGCTTCGAGAGGAACGACGTGATCCCCGCGAGCACCATCTCCCGGCCGATGAGCCGCTCCAGCTGGAGATAAAGCACCATCGGCCCGGGGCTGTAGACGTCGCCATAAAAGTCCTGCACCTCCGGCGCCGGCTCGTCCGTCGGGCGGGGCCAATGCTGGGAGAAATTCCAGACCCCGTCCCAGTAAGCGCGCGTCGCCTCCGCCTCGCCCGCGGGGCGCGCCACGTCCTCGAAGACATACGCGAGGTACTCCGCCGTCGCCTCTTTCCAGACGAAATCGGTCGCCGACGCGAGCGTCGTCTGATTGCCGGCCCACTGGTGGATGATCTCGTGCATCAGGACGTGCATCGTGGTGTCGGTATAATCGGTCTGCAGGAGGTCGAGTTTCTCCTGGAGAATGATGTTCCCCGGGTGCTCGAAGCCGAGCCACGCCGTCGGGCCGCCCGCGATACGTAGCTCCTTGCCATAAGGGAACGGGCCGAGCAGCGAGGTGATCCAGTCCATGAACGCGCCCACGCTCGCCTTGTCGAGCGACGCCGCGAGGGTGCCGAGCGGTACCTCGTAAAACACGAGATCGACGCCCGCGTACGTGCCAAAAGGCGCGCGCTCCCAGAGCGGATCCGCCGCGATCGCGAATGCCGAGTACGTCGGCGCATTCTGGACGTCGCACACCGTCTTCGTCGCGCCCGGCGTGAGCGTGCCGGGGCAAAGCACGACCGTGCCCTCGGGATGCGTGACCTCGAAATGGAAATCACTCATGCGCGAGGGATCGTCGTCGCAAGGCCCGAACTGGTCACAGCCGCCCACCCACGAGAGAAGATACGAAAACTCCCCGCCCGCGAGGTCTTTCGTACGCGAAAATCCGACATCGAGGCCAAGGGACGTCCATTCCTGGACCGGCGTGCCCACGCCAATCGAAAGCGTGGGCCCCGCGGGCACGGCCGCGCCGCACATCGCGAGATTGGGGGATTCGAAGGCGGCGTAGGTGGGGGCGTTGCCGTTCCACTCGACGTCCTCGAACGTCACCGTATCGCAGGGGATGCGGTAACAATCGCCGCCCGGCGCCGCGACGTCGAGCGCGAGCGTGGAGCGTGCCTGGGCCGTCACGAGGTCGAACGTGTAGTCGTACCGGAGGACGTTCGCCGTGATGTCCCCCGTGAGCCCCGCGCCGCTGCCGCCCGCGCCGCCGCTCCCGCCGCTCCCGCCACTGCCGCCCGCGTCGCCGCTCGCGCCCTCGCCGCACCCCGCGACGCCGCAGTTAGGCGGTGGATCGTCGCCACAACCCGCAACGAGCAGGGCGAGCGCCGCGAGGCCAAAGACGAGGTTTCGGGGAGTATGGGCGCACGAAAGGGAGGCGAAGCGCATGGGGGCATCCTACAGGAAAACGTGCCCCCGAGAAGATGTGCGCGGACGGGCAAAAGGTGCTTCCGCTTCGGCCACGGGATCCATTACCCTCGACGCGATGCCCTACAAAAGCCTCTCTGCTCCCCGTCGTGTCGAGTCCCTCGACGCGGACGTCCGCGGCGCGGCCGCGATCGACAATCCTGGCCTCGTGGCCATGGTCTCCGCCTCGCCCGCGCGCGTCGCCGTCGTGCCGATCGGAAACGGCACGAACAAGACGGTGAACCTCTCGCTCGGCCAGGGCGACGAGGTGGCGATGCTCTCGCGCGACGTGGCCCTCGTGCGCAGCGAAAGCGAAGTGTGGGCGGTGCTCGACATCCACCACCGCGCCAAGCTCGAGCGCGTCGCGAGCGACGTACGCGCGCTCCACGGCCGCCCCTCGGGCGAACACGCGCTCGCGCTCACCTGGGACGGCAACGCCATCCAGTTCTCCGTCTCGGGCACCGAGGTCGAGGCGCGACCCTTCGCGCTGCGCGGCAACGTGAAGGTCGCCGACGTGGGCGCCGTTGATACCACGGTCGTCGTGGAAGTCGCGGGCGGTCTCGAGCTGCGTTTGCACCCCGGCCCGACGCCGGAGCCCGGCGCAAACGGACGCGTGAACCTGCCGCCCGAGGCAAAGAAGTTCGATCGGCTGAAGAGCGGCGCCGCGCTGCACGTGCTCTACAAGAAGGGCGACAGCGCCGCATGCCTCGTGAGCCAGCGCGGCGGCAGGCTCGCGGCAAAGATGATCGACGTGGGCGTCCCGATCACCTGCGCGGCCGTGAGCGAGACGAGCCTCGTCGTGGGCTTCGGCGACGGACGCGCGGCCCTCTTCGACGGCGCCACGCTCGACGGCGCGGGCAGCGGCCCGATGACCCCGACGCATTCGCTCTCCCTCGGCGCGCGCGGCGAACCGACGACGATGCTCATCACGGCAAAGGGCTCGGCCACGGTGTGGGTCGGGACGAGCGCCGGCGAGGTCGTCCGGGTCTCCCTCCCGCGCAGGTAATCGTCCCGGGCGCCCACGCGCGCTGCCCCGGCGAGCTTCCTCCTTCGTACGTATTCCCTCCCCTCGGCCGACCGGGCTGGAAAATCCCCGATGACAGCGGGATCTAGGCCCATTTGCGTGCTCTCTTCGGGAGAATCCCGCGCGGCATGGGCAGGCGCCGCACGACGCCGAGTTGCACCAATGCACGGATGACGCCGGCGGGTAAAGGCCAGGGAGCGAATAAAATCCACCAACGTCCGGTGGCCTGATTTCGGGGATTTTCGTCGCGATCTCGCATCGCCCGGTTTTGCGCGGACTTGCCAAATCCCCAGAGTGGGACACATTACGGCCCGGCGGGCGGGGCCAAGGCTCGACAATGTGTCCGCGACGCTGATTTGGCGACGGATGACGGGCCTCGTGTGTCCCCGCCGCGCGCCCTTGGGGGGGCGTGGGCCATACCTTTCTTCATTTCATTGGAAGGCACCATGTCGAAGCAGGCGGCATCGAACATCGTTTCGGTGGGGGACGTCCTCGCCGGGAAATACCGCGTGGAGAAGGTGCTCGGGATGGGCGGCATGGGCGTCGTCGTCGCCGCCACGCACCTCGATCTCCGCGAAGTGCGGGCCGTGAAGCTCATGCGGCCCGACGCGGCGAGCGAGCAGTCCGTGGAGCGTTTTCTCCGCGAGGCCCGCGCCGTCGTGCGCCTGCGCAGCGAGCACGTCGCGGAAGTGTACGATGTCGGCCGCCTCGACTCCGGCGAGCCGTACATCGTCATGGAAATGCTCGAGG
Source organism: Polyangium sp. (in: bacteria) (assembly GCA_031374535.1). Lineage (GTDB taxonomy): Bacteria > Myxococcota_A > Polyangia > Polyangiales > Polyangiaceae > Polyangium. The sequence continues at coordinate 33,139 of JANMGF010001370.1, read as the reverse complement.
GACACGACCTCGCCGCCCTCCAGAAGCGCCGCGGCGCCTTTCCCATCGGGGAGGCCGTCCTGTACGTCTCGCAGGCCTGCCACGCGCTCGCCGAGGCCCACGCCGCCGGGATCGTCCACCGCGATTTGAAGCCGGGAAACCTCTTCCTCACGCGCCGCTCGGACGGATCATCCTGCATCAAGGTCCTCGATTTCGGAATCTCGAAACACACGCATCCCGACCTCGACGACCCGGAGATGACCGGCGCGCGTGACCTCATGGGTTCGCCTCTCTACATGGCGCCCGAGCAGATGCGCTCGGCCAGCCAGGTCTGCGCGCGGGCCGACGTCTGGGCCCTCGGCGCCATTCTTTACAAATTGCTGACGGGGCGCGCGCCATTCCAGGCGGCGACCGTCCCCGAGATCTTCGCCGCCGTGCTGAGCAAACCCGTCAAGCTGCCCTCCTCGATCCGCAGCGACATGCCCCGCGGCCTCGATAACGTCATTCTCCGTTGCCTCGACCGGGTGCCCTCACGCCGCTACGCATCGGCCTCCGATCTCCTCGCCGCGTTGCGCCCCTTTGGCGCCTGGGCGGCCACGTCGACGGTGCAGGCAGACGGCGACGGAGATGCGACCCTGCTTTGCGCCCCCGTACGTCGAAGCACCATTCCCCCGGACCGGATCCGTCTCATCACGGGGAAGGATCCCATCGAGGCGCCCACGCCGCCGCCGGCCTCGAATGTCGAGCGCGCCGGCAGCCGTCCGCGGCTCCTCCTGGTCGACGAAGCAGAATCGGAGAAGGGTGAAAAAAGCGTCGGGCCGTGGGAGGGTGAAAAAAGCGCCAAACCCGCCCCGTTGCGGCCGGCGCGCCTCGTGCTCATCGCGGCCCTCACCGCGCTCTCGGCGCTCGCGGGCGCGGGGCTCGCCTCGATCGCCGTGCAATGGCCGACCGTCTCGCTTTCGACCGAGATAGCCCACGAGAGCAGGGCCCACGGCCTGCCTGCGCTGATCACGAGTACGAGGGACGCGCTCCCGGAGCCCCTGCTCCCGGCGCCCGCACCCACCGTGACGCCGGCGACCAATGGAATGGACATCGTGACCGGGCCCGTGCCCCCGACCCCCGCACCGACGCTCGCTCCGGCCTTCTCGGAGAGCGATGGCCCGAGGTTTTCCCAGACCCTGAAAATGACCGGACCGATGCCCCCCCTCTCTCTCTCGGCCAAACCCAAGCAGCCGGCGCCGCGGAGCCTGGATCCCTTCAAGGGACGCCATTGACGGGGCCATCGAGGAGGAGATTTGCATGAGATCCGAGAAGCAGAAGCATGCCGCGTTCGTCGCGGCCATCGTCCTCACCTGCGCGAGCAGCAGCACCGCGCGCGCCGAGGATCCCGCGCCGCCGCGTGCGCTCGGCTCGGTCGAGCGCGCAGAGCTACTCTTCAATCGCGCGATGGAGCTCGCGGCCGACGGGCGTGTGGGGGAGGCCTGTCCCATGTTCGTGCAAAGCCTCCGGCTCGATCCGGCGATGGGCACGCGGTACCGGCTCGCGGAATGTTATGAAAAGACCAACCGGCGCGAGGCCGCGTACCGGCTCTACCGCGAGGTCACGGACGAGGCGCGTCGCGAGGGCATGCACGACCGGGAAAACCTCTCGCGCCTGCGCAGCGAAGCGCTCTCGGCGGTGCTCGCGCGGCTCGTCGTATGGGTGCCGCCCGAGGTCCGCGAGACCCCCGAGCTACGCGTCACGCTCGACGGCACAACGCTCGATCGCGCCGCGTGGACCGGCGAGGCGCTCCCGGTCGATCTCGGCGAGCACGTGCTCGAGGCCATGGCGCCCGGACGAAAACCTTATCGTCGGATCGTCCCCGTGATCGACACGTTCGTGCCCGTCGAGGTGAGTGTTCCTTCGTTGCGAAGCGAAGTGGACGCGCCCTTGGAACCACGCCCGGTCGAAACCACGAATCCCGACGCGGGCCAGCAAGGCGCAGACACGAGCGCCCGACCCGCAGCCGCCCTCGTGCTCGGGCTCGGCGGCGCGGGCGCGTTCATCGCAGGCGTGGGAATCGGAGGCGTGGCCCTGGCGACGGGCGGTTTGTCCGAGTCGACACGCACGACAGCGGCCGTGGGCGTCGGGCTCGGCGGCCTCGGCATCGTGGCCGCGGGCGTGTGGTGGCTCGTCACACCCTCGACGAAACGAGCGGGCGGTGTTTCCTCGGCCATCCTGCCGAGCGTGGGTCCTCTCGGCGGCGGCCTGTCCGTCGTCGGGCGATTCTGAACGCTTGTCCTTCCCTCGTCGGGCGCGTTTGCTACCCTTCGTCCTGGAACGAAAGGAATCACGGAGGGAGTTGTCATGCGAAACCTGACCTTGACCGACCTGCGCACGGGCCTCGGGGACCTCTTCCATCACCGCGCAGAGGCGCTGAAGACCACGCAGACGGGCAAGCTGTACGGCCCGATTCTGGCCGCCAAACGCAAGGCTTTGGACCACCTGGAGGAGGTGGGGGGCCGTCCGTCCGGGGATCTGACCGAGGCCGACACGTTTCACGACGGGCTCGGCGCGGCGATCTGGCATTACACCGAGGCCGTCATCGCCCATCCGTTCGTGGCTCCCGAGCAACGCGAGGCCGCGCGTCGTATTCGCGAGGGGTTCATCCGGGACCTCGGCGTGCTCAGCGACAGCTACGCGGAAGAGGCGGCCGCGGCAAAGCAGAACCGGCCGAAGCTCGCGGAGCTCGAGGCCGATCTACGCGCCTGCCCGACGCCCGACGGAAAGACGCTGTACGACTGGGCGAGCGCGTTCGTGGATCACGGAGACAAACTCGCGTTGCTCCTCTCGGCGCGCGGGCAAGGGACGGGCGTCGAGTTTTTCCGGCAGCAAACCGCGCTACGCGTGACCACGATCGGCTTGCTCGGCCGTTTTCGGGCGGGGCTGCGCGACGAGCTGATCGAGCAACCGCACTTGCCGCGGGACCTCGACGAGAAGATTTTCGGGGGCTTCGACGAGCTTTCCCAGAAGCGGGCCGAGGCGAAGGAAAAACGCGCGGAGTAAACGGGGATCCGGGGCGCCGGGGAGCATTGCAACGAATTCAGATTCAGGGATGAAACCGTCGACGCGGGATTCGCGAACGATCCTGGAGGATATCGACCGCGGCGTAAGGCGGTCGCCCGCGTGAAACCTCAGCCCTTCGGCGATACCAGCTTCGCGAGATCCCGCGCCTGTTTGGCGAATTCGGCTTTGCCGAGCTTGTCGTACCCCTTCGCCAGCTCCTCGTAGATGGAGGCCATCTCGGCCGGCTCGGGCTTGGCCAGGATCGCGCTGTTCAGCTCGAAGATGGCCGAGATCTGCCGGCCCGTCCGCGCGAGGGCGCGCCCGTAGAGCCGGTGGACCTTGGGGTTCGCGACGTCGATGTACATCGCGCTCTCCCCCACCTTGACGGCCTCCTCCCAGAGCCCACGGTCGACGAGCAGCTCGAGAAGCCGCACCCACACGCGCCGATCATGCTGGTCGAGCAAAGAAAGACGCCGCAATGCTTCGAGCTGGCCGGCGACGTCCTTCTGCGCCTTCGCGAGGTCGTAAAGGCCCTGCAAAGGCTCGGCCTGCGAGGGGTCGAAGCGGAACGCAGCCTCGAAGCAGGATTTCATGCGCGCCTTGTCCTTGCGCATCTCCGCGAGGTCCGCGGCCTTCATGCGAAGGACATATCCGTCATGGCCGTTCGTCACCATCTTGTCGAGGATCCGCGCCGCGTCGTCGAGCTTCTTTTCGCCCATCGCCAGGCGGAGCCGCACGAAATGGGCGTCCGGCTGCTTCGGATCCACGGTGAGGGCCTCGTCGATCACCGCGAGCGCCTCTGGCTTCTGGCCGTCCGCAAAAAGCGCGAGCGCGAGCTGGACGAGCTTCTTCGGGTTCTTCGGATCGGCGCGGAGGGCCTTGCGCGCCTCGTCGAGCGGCGGCGCGTGGAGGTCCGGGACGTATTGTTTCTCGTAACGCGAGAGCTTCTTTTTCAGCCATTCGCGGAACTGTCGATCGACCTCTTCATGCGGGACGCCGAGGGCTTCCTTTACGACCTCGGGCGTACGTTCGCCTTTGCCCCAGCGCGGCAGCATGGCCGCAACCTTTTCAAAGCCATACTTGTCCGCCATGAACACGACGAGCTGGCTCGCCGCGAAATAAGCCATGGTCACGTCTTCCACGGAGTCGACGTGGGTGAAGGCGCGGTTGAAGCCGTCGAGCGGCGGGACACGACCCCCCTTCAGCGCGGCAAAAAGCGCAGGATCCTCCTCACGTTGCCACTCCGGCCTGCGAATGATGGTCTCGTACTCGCTGAGGCCCTCGGTGAACCAGCGCGGGACGTGGCTCTTCGAATACTGGATCGCGAAGACGTGCCCAAGCTCGTGCCAGAGCACGTTGCCCCAGTTGAAGGGGCCCGCGGAAGGCGAGAGCGCCGCGAGGGATTGTCCAAAACAGACGCCCTGGATGCCCACGTTCGGCAGGCCACTCGTGCGGATGCTGAAATGCTCCGAGTCCGCATAAAGCTCGATGGAGACGGGCATCTTCGGGGTGAAGCCATACCGCTTCACCATCGACTCCCACGCCTCGTCGAGCATGCGCGGCACGTAGCGCTCGAGGAAAGGCTTCTCGTCCTTGTGGTACCGGATGCGGAAACGCGTGCCGGTCGTGGTGACGTACTCCTGCGGGATCGTCTTCTCGAAGAGGTTCAGCGTGTTGTAGGCGCGGACGTTGAACCGATCCTTCTTCCACGATTTGCGCAGGGCCTCGACCCCGCCGTCGTCGTCGCCGAGGCGGATCTTGTTCAAGCCGAGCGCCGCGTAGGCCTTCGTGTCCTGCGCGTCGATCGCGGTGGCCTCGTCCATCATGCGGACGATGTCCTCGTAACGATGCTCCCACTCGGCGTACTCGGCGACGATCTGGAAGAAGGCGGAGTACTCGGGGCAAAGCGAGAGGACCTGCTTCTTCGTGGCCTCGTAGCCCGCGAGATCGTCGGCGAGAAACCGCGCCGCGGCCTTCATCGAGAGGAGCTCCAGGTTCGTCGGATCGACCGCGAGCCCACGCTTGACCGCCGCGTCGGCCGCAGCGATGTCCATCGTGCGCAGCGCGAGCCCGGCGCGGATCACGTACGCCGAGGGCAGGTTCGGGTTCACCTCGAGGGCCTGCTTGATCTCGCTCTCGGCGGCCTCGAAGTCCATCGAGCTCTCGAGCTTGACGCGCGCCATGGCGACGTGGACGTGTGGATCTTTGGGCGCGACCTTCTGCGCTTCCTTGACGACCTCGCCCGCGTGGCCCGGGTCGTACTTGTCGAGGAAAAGCTCAGCGCGCCAGAGCAGCGTCTCGGGCCGCGTCTTCGCGCCCGCCTTCTCGGCCTCGTTGAAGGCCTGGTTCGCGTCCTGCGCCGCGCGGAGGAGGTGCGCGGCACGCCCGACGATCGAGAGGCCCTCGGCGTCGCGATTGTTGATCGTGTCGTCGTTGTAGGCCTCGGCGATCTTGCGCAGCGGGACGGAGGCCGCGCCGCGTTTGCCGCTGCGGATCAGAAGCTCGCCGAGGACGAGCCGCGCGCGGTGTGCCGTGTCCTCCTCGGCGACGTCCTTCACGACCTCGATCGCCTCGTTCACCTTCCCCTGCGAAGCGAGGGCCTCGGCGATGACGGGCGCGGCCTTGATCTTCGTATCTTTGTCGAGCGCCGCCGCGCTCTTCGCGGTCTTCACCGCGTCGGCGTAGCGGCCCGTGAGCAGCTCGATCCGCGCCTTCGCGAGCAACGCATCGGCGCGCTCGGGCCCGGATTTCACGGCGTCGAGCTCCTTCTCGGCGGCGGCGTAGTCCCCCTTTTGCATGAGGATCGCGACGCGACCAAGGACCTTGCCGGACGGTTCGTCCGCGAAGGCCGTGGCGGGAGCGAGCAAGGAGGCGGCGAAGAGAGCGGCGAGGAAAGGACGGTTCGTGCGCATGTTCGTCGGGCCGGAAGGCAGGTTCTTTCTTACGATGCGGGAGAGCCCCTTTCCAGGACGACCGCGCCCGAGCGGGCGAGCGAGGGGTCGACGTCGCTGGCTTCCGGACCGAAAGGAGTCTAGGAGAAGCGGCGCCGTGGGTGCGAGGGCATGCGAAACGAAACGCGTCCGTGAGGACGAGGGCGCGCACGAGGACACGCGCCGGACGTCGCGGCGCGTCAGCGATCTCGTGGACCAGGGCCTCGTGGATCGCGGGGAGATCGAGGCGCTCGAGCGTGTCGCGGAGCGTTTCAGCGTGGCTATCACGCCCGACCTCGTGGACCTCATGACGCCGGGGGATCCAGGCGACCCGATCGCCCGGCAGTTCGTACCAAGCAAACGCGAGCTCCGGATCCTACCGGAAGAACGCGTGGATCCGATCGGCGACGAGCCCCACACGAAGGTCAAGGGGATCACGCACCGCTACCCCGACAGGCTGCTCTTGAAGCCCGTGCACGTCTGTCCCGCGTACTGCCGCTTCTGTTTCCGGCGCGAGAAGGTCGGCCCGGGGAGCGAGGTGCTGACGCGGGAGGAGCTCGCGGCGGCGATCGACTACGTGCGCACGCACGACGAGGTGTGGGAGGTGATCCTGAGCGGGGGCGATCCGCTGATCTTGCCGCCCCGCAAACTCGCCGAGATCACCTCTGCGCTCGCGGCGATCGAGCACGTCCGCGTCCTCCGGGTGCACACGCGCGTGCCGGTGATGGAGCCGGGGCGCATCGACGAGGCGATGGTCCGGGCCCTTCGAATGACGGAAGCGACGACGTACATCGTTTTGCACACCAACCATCCGCGTGAGCTCGGCCCGAAGGCGCGTGAGGCGTGCGCGCGGATCGTGGACGCAGGGATCCCGATGCTGGCGCAGACGGTGCTCTTGCGCGGGGTGAACGACGACGCGGAGACGCTGAAGGAGCTTTTCCGGGAGCTCGTCGTTTTACGGGTAAAACCCTATTACCTGCACCACGGCGACCTCGCGGTGGGCACGGGCCATTTCCGGACGAGCATCGCGGAGGGCCAGGGGATCATGCGCGAGCTGCGGCAGGGCTTGTCGGGGATTGCGCAGCCGTCGTATGTGATGGATATCCCGGGCGGGTATGGGAAGGTGCCGATCGGGCCTCCGTACCTCGGGCCGGAAGGGGAGGACGGGCGGCGGACGGTGGAGGATCCGTGGGGGCGGCGGCATGTGTATCCGCCGGGGAGCGGGGAGACGGAGGATTGATTATCCCTCGCTCGGGGTCTCCGCGGCCGGCGCGCCTGCATTCTGCTGGTTCTTGCGGCGGGTGGCGACCCCCTTGTCCGCGTATTGCGTCCGGTACTGGATCGCGGACTCGAAGGTCGCGAGCAGGGCGGGCTTGTTCTCGTCCTTCGCGGTATCGAGGACGGTCTTGGCGAGCCTGCTGATCAACCCCTCGAGTTTGTCTTCGTAGTATACTTCGCTCTCCCGGAGCACCTCGGCGAGTTTGTCGGCCTCGGGGCGCTGGGCGCGGATCTGCTCCAGGGTCTGCGCCGTCTCGACGATCTCGGCATAACAATCCGGATGGATACGCGCCGCGTTACCGTGCTCGGGCATCGCCTTCGTGAGGTCGGCGAGCACGCCCGCGCAGCCCGGCTTCGAGCGCTTGAGCCTCCCGAGCCCGCCCTGCTGGACGTCGACGAGCTTGTTCTTGAACGGCATCGCGTCGACAATGCCCGTGCCCGTATACTTCCCGATCGCGTTCTCCGACATGGTTTTCCTCCTTGTGCAGGGGAGCTGGCCCCGTATGCGCGTTCGACGAAGCGCGGGTATTCATCATCCGCCCGGAGCACACTTTTGGCGCGTCGGTAGACCGTGAACGAGGTGCCGGGGGGTCGAAGGCATGCTCGCCGGGATCGTCGGCAACGAGGAGGGGCTTTGTCGACGTGCTCGCCGCGGTTGTCGGCAACGAGGAGGGGCCTTGTCGACGTGCTCGCCGCGGTTGTCGGCAACGGTTAGGGGCCTTGTCGACGGGCTCGGCGGGCTTGTCGGCAACGGTTAGGGGCCTTGTCGACGGGCTCGGCGGGCTTGTCGGCAACGGTTAGGGGCCTTGTCGACAGGCTCGGCGGGCTTGTCGGCACGGCCGGGGGCTTCGTCGACGGGCTCGCCGTGGTTGCCAGCAACGACCGGGGGCTTCGTCGACATGCTCGCCGTGGTTGTCGGCAACGGCTGGGTCTTCGTCGACATGCTCGCCGCGCTTGTCGGCACGGTCGGGGTCTTCGTCGACACAGATCGTGGAGGTCTTCGACGCGCCGGTCGGTGGTCCCATGAGGGTGCGTTTTGGCAGGCTCCCCTGACCTTGGGCCAAGAGTCGACGACGGCTCCGGTGATCATCGAGGGAAGCGTCATGCTACCACGCGGGCAGGCGACCGGGAGGGGTGAGGCGAAGGCGTGGGCGGAGGCGGAGAACGCCAGGGGGGTCCACTGGTGCCAGTGTGGGTGCGGGGAGCGGATCCGCGTGACGGCGCGGCACTTCCGGGCGGGGATCCCGGGGTACATCCGGGGGCACCAGTTCGTTGGTTGCCGCGAAGCGCAGACCTCGCGGAGCCGCTCCGCATAGGTCCCCCTCCATCGAGTCTTTAGGGCTGAGCCACCGTTGGACGAGGCCGACCCGAGCGGAAAATGTGGGTAGCTCATCCAGATGCGTTGGCTGCGACGGAAGCGCAGGGCGCTCCAGCTCGCTACGGGAGGTCGGATGCGGGGTGAGCGGAGCGGGGCGCTGTCCAAAGCCTGATCTGCGGCGTGTGCAGGCCCCCCGGCGGCTCGGGACAGGTCGGAAGATCGCAGTGCACCATGTCCGCAGAGCTATTGAATCTCCCCAAGATCGCGGTCAACCCACATACGGCAGGTGTAACCAAAGGATAAGCCATGTACGTGGGCGTGGACGCGCTCCCGCCCCAGGAATAGGGCGGACTATAGTCCTCTACGGAAATGCACCGTGCCCTAACGGTCACGCCAGTTCCATTCGTGTCGCCCCAGAGGAACCATTGACCACCCGATATGTACGCATGGACAAAATCGGCATCGGTATTCTTCTTGAAGGCGCCACCGACTCGAGTGATGACGCAAACGCGCCCGGCGGATGTCCCATATTCGTGGGATAGGTGGTTTGCGTAGGCCAGAAGTGTTCAACGGAGTCGTTGTCCGGGGCGGTGAGGGCACAGGCAGCCCAGGCACCAACGCCCGTCTGGTTCGAACTGCCGCTCAGCCACCATGAACCATCGCTCACGTAGGTCTTGACAACCTCGGACGTTCCCGCGAAGTTGCCCCGAATACCAGTCAGAAAGCAGATGCGGTCGCCCGCTGGGCCCAGCCCCTGAGGAGGCGACCCCTGTGTCCAATAGACTTCGCCTGTATGTGTAATCGCCTGGCTGGCCGTGCCTAGCGCGCGCTCGTCGGAGACGGGCTCCTGCGCCCCATCGTCCGCCGTGCTAGCGAGATCGTATTCAGAAGCGCCATCCACCACGCAACCGCCGGCCAGCACAGCCAGGAACGCGAGGTAACCGAATCGGAATCGCATATTTTTCCTTTCGGCAATCAGTCGGCTTAGACAGATAACGACTCACAGGTCGCACCAACAGCTCATCCCGCCGTTGCACAGCAGACGTTTTGCAGCCGGACAGACTCTACAGGCGTGAAGCGCGGAGTCGAGTCGTACGGAGCAGAACTTGCACCCGGGAACCAGCCGGACCCATCGAGTCTAAGCCCCTACATTCCTGCACCCAGCAGACGAGTTGCGCCTCGGCGTCCAGCATCGTTCGTCCCGGCACGTGGGTCAGCTCGAGGTGGCGGTGCCGGCCAGCCGGTGGATGTGGCGGAGGAGATTGTCGAAAGCGAATGGATTTTGCACGAGCCGGGCCGCTCCTTCACTGTTTATCCTCCCGGATTGTGGTCATAGGGGGCGCCTCCCTGCGTCGGCAGGTACCCCCTTCGTTCTTCCCCGCCTCACCCTGCGCGGCCGGTCGTCTGCGCCGGCCATGGCACGCGTCCAGCGCTCGAAGGGGCCCCGCTCTTCGCTCGAAAGGCCAAGCGCAAGGGAGACGAGCTCGTCGAGCCGATCCTGCTCGGCCTGCGTGATGCCTCGATTTTGCGCTCCCAGGTCCTCGCCGAGCGCCTCGATCTCCGGCACGTACTTCCAATCTGCCGGCGCGGGGAGCGCGCGCAGGTGGGTGATCTTCACTTGCGGCATTCCCTGCCGGGCGTCACGGTGCCGCATGTAATGGTACCAGCGGATCGGCGTGCCGTTGAGCCAGGCGAGGAGAAACCCGGCGCTGAATCGATCGTCCGAGAAACCCGCGAGGATCGAGTTGCGGAAGGCGAGGCCGTCGGAGGGCGCGACCATCGGAAAGCGGGCCGTCTGCCGGATGAGAAGGCGCACGGAGAGCCAGTCCGCATCGGCGCGGAAGCGCCCGGAGAAATCGGCCGGATCACAATAAAGGTGCGGCGGGCGCCTGAAGAAAGGCTCGATGTCCCCGCCCACGCGTACGCCGACGCGGAAGCGCCCGTCGGGTGCGTCGCGCTCGTGGAGATGGTGCACGTCGTCGCCGGTGCTCTGAAAGCCACGCTCGCCGAAGAGGTGCGGGGGGAGCCTGGGCAAGGCCGAGAGTTTTTCGAGCAGGGCCGCGGTTTCGGCGTCGAGGTCCGAGCGCGCGAGGGGCCAGGGCCCGGCTGCATCGAGTATGATTTTTGAGTTCCTGCGCGTGGACAGGAGCCCCATGCTCGGCTGGAAGACGCCTTCGAATGCGTCGCCGAAATCGGGCAGCTCGTCGTCACAGATGCAGAAAGCGTCGTGCGCCCGCCGTGACGGCTCGTATCCGCCCAGATCGGACATGGACGTGGGCAGGACGAGGCCGAGCCTTCCCCCGGGTCGCAACATGCGGGCGCACTGAAACACGAACAGGCCTTGCAGGTTGCGATACCCCGCGAAGGCCGGATTCGTTCGTAGATAAAAGTCGCGCAGCTCGTCCGCGAGGGGCTGCGCCGCCCGGCCGGCGTACGAGACCCAGGGCGGATTTCCCACGAAAGCGTCGAATCCGCCGCGACCAAAGACCTCGGGGAACTCCACTTCCCAGTGGAAAGGACGATGAGAAACGCGAATCGCCGCGGCCTCTGCCTCGAGCTCCGGCGTGGCCTCGCCCGTGAATAATTGCGCAGCGCGCTCCGGCAGCGCGGCCAGGCGTTCTTTTTGCGCCTTCCTGTCCCGCGAAGCGAAAAACGCGGCCAGCCAGGCATTCCCCACCGTGCGGACCGGATCGAGCGCGTGATCGGCTCGTGCGAGGATCTCCGGATCGGCCTCGCGGAGGAAATGCCGACGGAGGGCCTCGGCCTCCTCCACGCGCGCGTGGATCGCCTCTGACAAACCATTCTCGATCGTCTCGCGCCCGAGCCCCACGAGCGAGTCCCCTTGGCGCAGGGTCGGTTCGAGGTACGAAAAGGGATGCTCCGGCGCGGCCGTGAGGAGCCAAAGGGATACGCGGGCGAGATCCACGGCGATGGAATTTTTGTCGACGCCGTAGAGGCAACGATGGGCGACGAGCCTGCGCGCGTGGAGCTGCCTGTCCTCGTCGGCGACGGCGTTTGGGAAGGTCCCTGCGTGTTCCCAGGCCTGGACGAGGCGATCGGCGAGCCATCGACAAACCTCCACCAGGAACGCCCCCGAGCCCATGGCGGGATCACAGACCGCGAAGTCCAGGATTTCGTCGGCGCTCGCGTCCGGGCGCACGAGCGGGGCGAGCGTACGCGCGACCATGATACGCGTGAGCAAAGGCGAGGTGTAATGGGCTCCGAGGCGGCGGCGCTCCTCGGTAAAACCCATGAGGGTCTCGTAAACGGCGCCGATGTGCTCGACTTCGAGGGCTTCGTACGCGAGGCGCTCGCCGCCCACGAGCCGCAGTTTGTCGAGGACACGGAGCACGACGACGTCTTCGATCCGCCCCTCGAGAAAGGGATGGGCGTCCGCGTCGAAAAGCGAGCCAGGTACGGCAGAGCGGAGGGCAGGGGTTTGGCCGATGAAACCGTCGTGAAGGCGCCGAAAAAGGCCGAGGATACGTGGCCACGCGTCGTGACGATTGTCCTGCGAGGACCGTTCACGCGGGGCCGCCTCGGTGAGCTCGGCGTGCAGGGCGACGAGGTCTTCCCCTGGGAAAAGACCACGCGACGCTGAAAAGAGGACCACGACGAGCCGCATGATCGCCGAGACGAGGCCAGCATGATCCGCGCCCGGAAACCCGATTGCGAGCTCACGCAGGGCCGCGGGCGCCTGCTCGCGTAGAGTGCCCGCGCGGCGCTCCTCCATCGTTCCGCTGTCCGTCAAAGTTTTTCGCAATGGATCAGCTCGAGCCAGGGGAGGTCGGCCCCGCTCGCGTACCCGTCGCCGGAGCCCGCTGCGCATGCATGTCCGAGGGGTATCGACCCGCCCCCGCGGCGTCAACAGGTAGCGTTTGACGCACCGCTGCGAAGCGCCGTCGCCTGCCCCGCCCCCTTCACGCCGCGCCCCTCCTTTTCTGCATCGATCGCGGGTCTTTTGGGATAAGCTCCGGCGCGATGCAACTTCTCTCGGTCGGACCCCTGCGGACTGGCTCCGCCGTGTGGCAGCAACGCGCCGGGGGCTTCGTGCTCACCGTCGTTTGCAAGGCCACGTATTGGCTCCAGCCCGGCGAGGCGGTCCTCAGCTCCGAGCAGGAGGCTATCAATGAGGCCGACGATCACTGGGACGACGATCCCAACCGCAGCCTGCGCGCGCCGAGCGACCTCGTTCCGGTCAAGCCGCGCCCCGAGGTCATGCTGGTCGGGTATGCCTACGCCCCCGGCCAGCAGCCGGTCCGATCCCTCGTGGCGCGCCTCATCATCGGCGAGCTCGACAAGTCGATCGAGGTGTTCTGCGACCGCTCCTTCCTGCCCGATGGCTCGCTCCAGGAAGGGACACGCTTCACGCGAATGCGCCTGACGTGGGAGCGCGCGGGCGGAGGGCCCGGCACGAACAACCCCGTGGGGATACGCGCCGACGTGCGTGACGCCTACGGACGGCGCGCGTTGCCGAACCTGCAACCCCTCGGCATGTATGTCTCGACCCCGGATGATTTCGTGCCGCCCGTGTGTTTTGGTCCGATCGCGACGAGCTGGCCCTCGCGGGCGGATCTCGTGGGGCGCACGCCGCCGCCCGTGGGCGTGGGGCTCGAAGGGCCGAGCGAGGCGTACTTCAATGCCGCGCCGCCCGATCAGCTCCTCTCGGCGCTACGCGACAACGAGCGCATCGTGCTCGAAAACCTGCACCCCGAGCATACGCGTCTCGTGACGAACCTGCCGGGAATGCGGCCGGCGATCTTCGTGGACCGAGGGCAGGGAGCGGCGAAACGGATCCAGCCGCGCGCCGATTCCTTGTGGATCGATACCGACCGCGGCATTGCCACGCTCACCTGGCGCGTGCAGGTCCCGCTCGCGCGGCCCGACGAGCCGGGGCGCGTGATCGTGGCTATGGAGATGGCCGGGCACGAGATGACCTGGGGCGACATCGTCCAGACCATGGCGAGCGCGGAGTCGAAAGGGTTTGCCGAAGACGATCATACCCAGACAAACGTGATCTCGCAGATGGAGGCCGACGCCGCGCGCCGATCGGCTTTGCCTTTTTCGGCCTCGCCCCTGCACCCGTCCCAGCGCGAGTCCTTGCCCTCGGTCTCCGGGGATCTGCCGTTTCAATCGTCGATCCTGCAGCCGCCGCCGTCCGCGCCGCGGCCCTGGCCCCAGCTCCAGACGCCTCCCCAGCCGCCCGCGCTGAAGCCGCCGCCCGTGCCTTCCGCGGCGCGTGGATCCTTGCCGGGTACGGTCGTGCCCCCCGCGTCCGTGCCGCCCGTGCCCAAATCGTCGCCGTCGGTGCCGCCGCCGGCGCCGAAGCCCGCCTCGATTTCAACGCCGGCCTTCATTCCTCCCGTCGTGGCGCCCGCGCCCGTCGCGGCGCCCGCGCCCGTCCCCGTGGCCGTGCCTGCGGCGGTCGCCGTCTCGACAATGCCCGCCGCGGCGCCGTCGCGCCCCCCGCCCATGGTCTCGACGGTCCCGACAAACCCGGTTCGTCCGGGTACGCCGGAGGGTGTACGCGCGCCGAGCCCGTGGGCCGGTGGAGGGCCGGGCAGCGGCGCCGTGGGGCGTGAGACGCTGGGAACGGCTGCGGCTGCGGCTGCGGCGGTGGCCGTGGAGGCGCCGAAAGAAACGGCCTCGGAGGGGGGCGCGCTCGGGGCGTCGAATGACGCGGCGGGGCTCCGGCCGTGGAGCGCGCCGCGACGGGAGCTTCGTGCGCTCGTCGCGGACGACGACGCGCAGAGGCCGGTGATTGTCCGCGAGCTTTTGCACCTCGTATGGTTCGAGCCGACCTTCGTGCCGCGCATCCGGCGTGTTCCAGCGTGGAAGAGGCTGCTCTCCGAGCTCGAGCAGCGCGGCGCGGACAAGGAGATCGACGACGCGCTCGCCGGCAAGGAGGCCTGGGAAATCGAGGATCGCCGCGAGATCTTCGAGATCCTCGCGCGGGGCGATCGGCTCGATGAGCGAGCAATCGTGGAGCTCATGGACCACGCCATTCGTGAGGACGGCAAATACGCGACGCCGATCGTCCTTCTGGCGGGCGAGGTCGAGACCCCGTTCGACGAGATGGAGACCCTGAAGGCGCTCTCGACGGCGGCGGCGCCCCTCGTGGGTCCCACGGACGAGGGGCTCAAGGCGGCGGTCGAGGCGGCCGACAAGTTCGTCGGGCGGGCGGGTTTGTCCTGGGCGCCGGTGGTCCCGGAGGGTTTGTCGACGCGTATTCGTGAGGCGTTCGCCCGCGAGAAGAAGGGTTTGCCCGCGGACGCGCTCGACGCGCAGGCGGAGCGGGCGCTGCTCGGCGGGCGCCATTACCAGAAGCGTGAGGTCCTCGGCGGGACGTACATCCGGCTGCTCCTGCGGCTCTCCTCGGATACGCCGCCCATCGTGGCGTACGCGCCGGACGCCGTGGCCCGCAAATTGCCGATGTTCCGCCGATTCCGGGCGCGCCTCGTGGGGGAGCTGCATCCGGCGCAGGATCAATACGAGGCGCGGGGCGAGGCGATTCGCGCGCTCGCGCTCGGGACGGTGACGGTGCCGGATCGAGGAACGGCGGGGGCGAAGAGCTAGCTTTTGCGAATGAGCTGGACGCGCGTTCTTGCTCCGGCGTTCGCCGCCTTGTTGATGGGTTGCAGCGTCGTCTCCCCTCCGCCGCTGATGCCCGAACTCGCGGGGACTGCACCAAACACGCCGGGGGACATGCGGATCCTTTTCGTGGTGGGGATCGGCGCTGGCCTCTGGGTCGACAGCGCTTTCGGGGGCGAGCTGCGGGTCGAGTCGCAGGTCAACGAATGGGCGACCGTGGGCGGCGGTCTCGGGGGCGGGCTCAATCTGGAGGACCGAGGCGACGAATCCAAGCCGGATCGGCACAACCATCCGCGCTGGCTTTATGGGGCTCGTACGTGGGGCCGCTTCAACCCGGGCGAGCTCGATTGGCTCGCGATCACCGCAGGCGCGGGGCTCTCGGGGACCGATCGGGGGCTGGTCGCGCTGACGATCGATAGCTCCACGCTTTTTGGCCATCCTTTCAATCTGGAGGGCGCTCCGGGAGCAGAGCCCTGGCGGCTCACGCCTTATGGCGGGCCGGCCGCGGCGTTATCGATTCCGCTGCGGCAGGGAGAGCCCATCATGAAGCAGAAGGTCACGTTGGGCCTCGGGCCGGACATACGAACGTCGAGCACCTTCGAGCCGGCGCCTTATCAACCGACGTTTTTCCTGGGAGCGCAGGGAGGACTCGCCGTGGACTCGCCCGGCGCCCCTGCGTGGACGGGAGCCATCGAGCTCCTTTCCCTCGTCGCCGTCTCCTCCGCGGACAGCGCGGTGCTTTTTGCCATCACCACGGGGCAGGGTGTGCGCGTGCGTCCGTGAGAACGGGCTCGACCGGGAGGCCGGGTACGCTCGTCCTCGCCTGCACGATGGCCTCGTTTGCCGGAGGGATGGCGGCCGCCCGCGTGGCGCCCAAGATGCGGGCAGAGGCGCATGACGGAGCTCATTGGCTGGATCAGCTCGTTCATCCTGCTCGCCACGCTCACCGGGCAAAACTGGAAACAGTGGCGAAGCGGCTCGGTGGAGGGCGTGTCGAAATGGCTGTGGGTCGGACAAACCGCGGCCTCGATCGGGTTCACGGCGTACAGCGTCCTCTTGAAGAACTGGGTCTTCATGGCGACGAACGCGCTGCTCCTCGTCAATGGCCTCGTCGGCTTCGTGATGGTCTTCCGCCACCGCCGGAGGGCACGCCGCACTACCGAGGTCGGTCAGCGGGCGGGTGCTCTCGAGCAGGCTGACAGGCGCCGGTCCCGGCTGCCTGGATGATCAGGGAGGATGTACGGCCGGCCTATTTCTTGGGCCTGGGCTTCGGGATGGGCACGGCCTTGGGCGTGGTCGTCGCGGCCTTCGGCGGCGTGGCCGAGAAGATGGCCTTGTTCGCCAGGACGAAATCGGCGACGCCGTCGGCGATCTCCGTGGCAATCGCGTCCCCTTTCGTCATGCACGCCGCGCGGTCGGCGTCGTTCGTGATGAACCCGAGCTCGATGAGCACGGAGGCCTTCGTCTCCGCGCCGAAATACTTCAGGTTGATCACGTAAAGGTTGTCCCGGGATTTCGCCCCGCGGGTCTTGACGGTCTTGGAGGTCGCCGAGAGCGTCGAAGCGAGCGTCTTCGAATTCGTGTAGCTCGGGTGATAGATGACCGATTGACCCGTCGCCGTCGCGCCGGCGGCGTCGAGGTGCATGCTGATGAAGATGTTGGCCTTCTTCTCCTTGGCGATCGCCACGCGCCATTTGAGCCTCGGCAGCACCTCGCTGATATCGCCGTCACGCGTCAAATACACGGCCTGGATGCAGTCCGTCTTCGCTTCGAGCTTCGTCTTCAGCTTCTTCGAGACGTCGAGCGCGATGTTGCTCTCGTAATCCTTGCCGGAGACGGCCCCGGGGTCGATCGGGTTTTTCGCCTTGAGCCGGTCTCCGTGCCCGGGGTCGATCACCACGATGATGGCGCATTTCTGGACGGCGCTGCCGTCGCTTTGCGCCCCTGCGACCGCGGTCTGTTGCTCGGTGGATACGGTCGTCATGACGGGATCGAGCCCCCGATGTCGTCGAGCAACCCTGGCAGCGTGAATTGCTGTGCCGGCTCGTGATCTTCTTCGCTTTCGCCCGCCGTCGGCTGCTCCTCTTCCTTCTCCTCGAAGGGCGGCTCGGGCTTGCTGCCGCTGCCGTCACCGGGCTCGCCGCGCTCGTTGATCCATACCATCGTGCCGGAGATCGTGACGCCCGCGCCGTCGATCTTGATGAAGCCACCCGGAGCCTTGATCGTCGCGGCGCCCCCCGCCTCGCCGACCCACTCTTCGCCGGCCACGTGGTGAATCTCTTTGCCGGCCGAAAGTGCGCTCCGGCCCTCCACCTTCTCGTGGCGGCTCTTCTTCACCGTGAAGGATTGCTTGCCGTCGATCTTCTCGCGCCGGCTGCCCTTCACCACGAGATGGACGTTTTTGTTGTACGTCTCGTTCTTGTTTTGCTTCGTGATCTCGTCGTAATCCTTGCCGACCCAGAACTTGCGGTTGCCGAGGGTCTGCTCGGATTCGTCGTTCTTCACGAGCTTCTGCCGGTCGTGGACGATCGTGGCGAATTCGTCGTTGATGACGTTGCGATTGCGGTCCTTCTGCGCCTGCTGCCAGACGAGCTCTTTCTGGGCGAGATCCTCGAACATGACCTCGTTGAACCCGTCGGAGCCGAGCGAGGAGTCGCTTTTCCACGTGCTGCGCGTCTTGTCCTGCGGCAGCTTGTACGGGACCTGCTGGGCGGCGTTGTAGACGCGGCCCACGACGATGGGATGGTCCGGGTCTCCTTCGAGGAAAGAAACCAGCACCTCGTGGCCGATGCGGGGCAGGGTGACCATTCCATACCCCATGCCGCCCCAGCCCTGGCTCACGCGGATCCAGCATGAGCTCTGCTCGTCCTTCTGGCCCTCGCGATCCCAGTGGAATTGCACGCGCACGCGGCCGAACTCGTCGGTGTGGATCTCCTGGCCCGAGGGCCCGACCACCGTGGCGCTCTGGAGGCCATTGACGCGCGGCTTCGGGGTTTGTCGCGCCGGGCGATACGGAGCGTCGGCGAAAAAGGCGTGGCCGAAGTAGCTGAAATCGCCGGTGTCCGTGCCTTCGATCGAGGCGCCGACGACGAGGAATTTCTGGCTCTCCGAGAGCGAAGCATGCGGGTGGCGGGCCATCGAGAAGACGACGCCGGGCGCGAGGTCGAAGGTATTGGCGGCGAAAGAGACCATTCGTTCGCCGGTGCGCTCGGCTTCGAGGACACGCGTCGAGAGCCCCGTCCCGTACTTGCCGTCGTGCCGCGCGAAGCCACGATCATCGGCGGTGGGCGTGCCCTCCGCCTTGCCCGTGTCGACGAGGAACGAGCCCGCGTCGTAATGGTACTGCTCCATGCGGCCCTCGATGCCGCCCTTGGGCTCGGCCTTGGCGAAGAGCGCGAGGTCGGGCTTGCGAGGGTCGTAATCGCGGAACGTCGCCGCGCCCGGGCGGACCTCGCGGCCGAAACGCACGCGGGAGATGAACTCCTTTTCGGCCGCCTCGTTCGGGTTGTCGACGTACGGAATGGGCGGGCCACCACGAGCCGGGTTCGTCTGGATACGATCGGCGAAGATGAGCGTCGTGCCGCTCTCGGGGTTCTCCGTCAGCGTATACGCGATGCCAGCCTCCTCGACGAGGCGGCACACGAAGGCGTAATCGGTCTCCCCGTACTGGACCTTGTAATCGAGCTTGGGATACTCGTCTCGCTGGATACGCCAGACGGGGCGGATGTTCCACTCACCCAGGATCTTGTCGACGATATCCGGGATCGAGACCTGCTGAAAGATCCGATTGCCCCGGCGCTGCGTGAGCAGCCATAGCTCGGGCACGATGTGGATGTGGTACGTCGAGAGCCCGTCCTCGCCGGAGACCTCCTGCAATGCCTGGGCCTGCTCGGCGCGGGCCACGATGCCCGTCCACGTGCGCGTCGCGCCGCCGAGCACGTGGGCATACCCGGCGTGGAGGCGGAAGCCCGCGGGATACCCGACGGCCGCCCCGAGATCGAGGCTGTGGTCGGGCGAGCGGACCATCAGGTGGATGGAGAAGAGAGTCGAGACCGATTCCCGGACGGCGAAGCGCCGCACGTACAGGTCGCGTTGACCGGAGGCGAGGGATAACTCGAGGTTTGCCACGGGGATTCACTCCGGATCAGAAGGGCCTGACGAGCGCCGATATCGAGAAATCTTCTTCCTCGACGAAGATCTCCTCCATCCCAGCCGAGAACTCCCCGCGCTGCGAGGCATTACAGGTCGGCCAGAAGACGCGGAACACCCCGGGATCGTAGAAACGGAAGTAAACCTTCTCGTTCGTCGATTCGAGGGTGACCATCAAGAAGCGACGCCAGTGCCGCCGCACCTCCACGAATTTGTCGTGACTCGTGCAGAAGATCCCCCAGCGATTGCCGTACCCCTCGGCGAGCAGCCGATCAAGGAGCCCCGAATCCGAGCGGAACGGGCCCACGAGGTAAGGAGCGACGTCCTCGAGGGTCTCGCCCTGGAGACCGTCGTAAAGCGATTGATGCGGCTCGACGTGCTCGCGGACCATTTCCAGGATCCGTCGGTCACGCGCGCCGTCCACGATCGCATACAGGGGTGCGTTCGCCGCCTCCCCGCGCAAGAACGCGCACACCTGCGCGGCGATCTCGCGGCGCGCCGCCTCGTCCTCGGGCGAACGTTCGTCGCGTTTTCGCCGCGGAGGGGGCGTCTTGCCCTCGACGTACACCAAAAAATCCGTCTCGCCGGCCTGAATCCAGCCGCCGTGCGGGACCTCGTCCTGCGTGGTGGCTTGCCCGCCGAGCCGCGTCCCGCCCTGGCTGCCGAGATCCTGGAGCACACAACGCGCGCCGTCCCAGCGGAGCTCGAAATGCGTGCCCGACATTTGCCCGTCGTGTTGCACGACGAGGTCGGAAAGCTCGGTGCGGCCGACCTTCAGCGCGCTGCCGGGAGCGACGGCCTTTTTCGTGCCGGCGAGCTTGCCATACCGCACCTCGACGATGAGCCGCGGCTCCGTCACGACCCGTCCCTCCCAGCCTTCTGGCGCGCCGCGCGCTCGGCGGCCTTCTTGGCGCAGTCCTCGCAGAACGGTTTGTCCGTCTGGAGCACGGACATCGGGTTGGAGCCGATGATGACGGTTGGGCAGCCCGACGCGATGGTGCCCCCGTGGTCCGTGGGGTCGCCTTTTCGCGCGGCGTCCTTTCCACCGATGATGACCGTGGGCTCGCCGGCCGAAATGGCGGCGCCGCAGGCCTCCGCGTCGCCGACGCGCGCCTGGAACTGATACCCGACGATCACCGTCGCTTCGCCCGCGACGATGACATTCGGGGGGTGAATCCCGCAGACGTGACGGTCCGTGATTCGTGCAGCAGGAGGCATGTTCGCGGGCTCCTTCTTATTGCGCGATGAGCGTCTTGCTCACGTCGTCCACGACCGCCTCGACCGCCTCGTCCGGCTTCTCGGGCGATGCGCCCGCGCCCTGGCCAGCCGATCCACCGCTGTTGATGAAGACCTTCGTGCCGCGAATCGTGATGCCGCTGCCGTCGATCCGGATGAAACCGCCCGGGCCCTTCAGCGTGAGATCCTCGGCCTCGATCACCAGCGCCGTGCCGGCCTTGATGTGAAGCTCTTTCGTGACGGCGAGCGCGTGGTTCTCACCGATGAGCTCGTGCCGATCGCCCTTCACCTCGAGCGATTGGTTGCCTTCAATCCGCTGGTTGCGTTTGCCCTGCACGTGCAGGTGGCTGTTGCCCTCGATGCGCTCGCGTCGGTCCTGCTTGACGACGATGTCCTGGTCCTTGCCGACGTAGACCTTCACGAATCCGATCGTCTTGTCCTGCTCGTCATTGGAGACGAGCTTTTGCCGATCGTGACCAATCGTGATCGTCTCGTCGTTCTTGACGAGCCGGCGCCGGTTCTTTTGCGCCTGCTCCCAGACGAGCTCCTGGCCCTTGAGATCCTCGAACATGATCTCGTTGAAGCCGCCGCCGCCGAGCGACGTATCACTCTTCCACGCCGAGCGGGTCTTGTTGTCGGGGAGCTTGTATGGGACGGCCTGCTTCGCATTGTACACGCGGCCGACGATGATCGGCTGATCGGGATCGCCGTCGAGGAATCCGACCATCACCTCGTGACCGATACGCGGGATCACGATCATGCCGTACCCCGTGCCGGCCCAGCCCTGGCTCACGCGAATCCAGCAGGAGCTGCCGTCGTCCTTCGTGCCCTCGCGATCCCAGGGGAATTGCACGCGCACGCGGCCGAACTCGTCGGTGTGGATCTCCTGGCCGCCGGGGCCGACGACGACCGCGCTTTGGACGCCCTCGACCTTCGGCTTTTGCGTCTTCTGTTGCGGCCGGTAGGGCGCGTCCGTGAATACGGCCTGCCCCGACATGGTCCACTCCTCGCCCGGCGTTCCCTCCACGGAAAACTCCGTCACGAGCAGGCGTTTCTCGTCGCCGAGCTCGGCGTGCGGGTGTTTGTCGACGCTGACAATCGCGCCCGGCCAGAGATCGATCGTGTTCGTCTCGAAGCCGATCGTGCGTTTGTCGGCGCGCGCCCCGCCGAGCAGGCGATCTGCGCGTTCCTTGCCAAACCCTTGATCGTACCGCGCAGTGCCCTTGTCGTCGGCCGCCGGCGTCCCACCGCCGCCCTTGCCGTTCTCGACCAGCGTGGCGCCGGGTTGGTAATGGTACTGCTCGTACTTCGCCTCCGGTCCCTCGGCCTTCGGCGCGTCGCCGAAGAGGGCGAACATCGGATTGCGGAAATCGTAGTCGCGAATCGTGTGCGCGCCGGGGCGGACGATGTGCGTGAGGCGCACCTTCGAGAGGTATTCCTTCTCGGACTCGCGGTTCGGATTGTCCACGTACGGAAGCGCGCCGCCGGGGCGGGCCGGGTTCGCTTCGAGGCGGTCGCTCAGCGTGAGCTTCGAGCCCTTGGCGTCGTCGTCCGGGAACGTGTACGAGATGCCCGCCTCCTCGAGGAGACGGCTCACGAAGGCGAAATCAGTCTCGCCGTACTGGACCTTGTACTCGAGCTTCGGGTAAAGGCCGCGATCGACCTCCCATGCCACGTCGACGCTCCACTCGCCGAGCAGACGATCGACGATGTCGGGGATCGAGAGGTGCTGGTAGATCCGATACCCGCGCCGCTGCGTGAGCAGCCAAAGGTTCGGCACGATGCGGAGCGAATACGTCGACAGCTCCTTGCCCTGGCCTCCCGGCTGCACGGCGTGCACCTGCTCGATCGAGCTGACGACGCCCGTCCAGAGGCGAGCGCCGCCGAGGCGCGCGTACGCCCAGCCGCTCACGACACGAAGGCGCGCCGGCTGCCCGACGATCCCTTCGAGATCGATCGAGGGGCTCTCCGAACGCGCCATCACGTTCACGCTGAACAAGCTCGAGACGGCCTCTTGCACCGAGAAGTGGCGCACGGAAAGCGACGTCTCACCACAAGCGAACGATAGCTCCAAGATCGGCATGGAAGCCGCCTCCTCGACGTGCCCGCCAGGAACAAACCGCGTACTTCGCGATTTTTGGCACCCTAAACCGGCACGGCAGCGGGGCTCAAGATCAAAATGGGCCGGTCACGCAAAGCACCCGCGTGTCGCTCCGCGTCAGTGCTCGCAGCCGACCTCTTCGTCGCCGAGGCTGCCCGACGGATCGAAGACGTCGTCCTCGAGCTTCGGACCCTGCGCCTCCCCGAACGCGGGCGCTTCGGGCTTGCTGCCGCGCCCTTTGCCCGGCGATCCGCGCTCGTTGATCCACACCATCGTGCCCTGGATGATGATGCCGGCGCCGTTGATGCGGAGGAAGCCGCCGGGCCCACGTACGGTCGCGTCGGCGCCCGCCTCACCGACCCAGTTTTCGCCGGCCACCTGGTGCACCTCGCCGCCCGCCCGGAGCGCGAGGCTTCCATTGACTTTCTCCTGAAGGTCTTTTTTCACCGTCAGTGAATGTTTGCCCGCGATCTCTTCACGGCGGCTGCCCTTCACCACGAGGTGCGCGTTCTTCTCGATCCACTCGTGCTTGGCCTGCTTGGTGACCGCGTCGAGGTCCTTGCCCACCCAGAGCTTCTGGTGGCCCTCGATGTGCTCGCGCTCGTCGTTCTTCACGAGCTTCTGTCGATCGTGGACGATGGTCGCAAATTCATCGTTTTCGACCTTGCGCCGGCGGTCTTTCTGCGCTTGCTGCCAGACGAGCTCCTTCGCGGCGAGGTCCTCGAACAGGATCTCGTTGAAGCCGTCTCCGCCGAGCGAGGAGTCGCTCTTCCACGTGCTGCGTGTCTTGTGTTGCGGCAGCTTGTACGGGACCTGCTGCAAAGCATTGAAGACGCGGCCGACGATCTCCGGTTGATCGGGATCCCCTTCGAGGAACGTGACGAGCACCTCCTGGCCGATACGCGGGAGGCTCAACATGCCGTATCCGAGGCCGCCCCAGCCCTGGTTCACGCGGATCCAAGAGGAGCTGTCGTCGTCGCGTTTGCCCTCGCGATCCCAGGGGAACTGGACGCGGACGCGGCCATATTCGTCGGTATGGATCTCCTGGCCCGCGGGCCCGACGACGGTGGCGTTTTGCACGCCGTGCAGAATGGGCTTCGGCGTCTTGCGGGGCGGGCGGTATTTGACGTCGGCGTGAAATGCGCGGGCCGACATCTCGAATTCACCGGTGTCGGTTCCTTCGAGCTTGCTCTCGACGACGAGCAAGGCGCGGCCCTCGGAGACCTCGGGGTGCGGGTGGCGGGCGATTGAAAAGATCACGCCGGGCGCGAGGTCGAAGGTGTTGCCCTCGATGGTGACGTCGCGGGCGTCGACGCGCTCGGCTTCGAGCACGCGCCGCGCGAGGTCATAGCCGTAGCCCTGGTCGTGCCGGGCAAACCCTTTGTCGTCGGCGATGGGGGTGAAGCCAGCCTTGCCGACCTCGGCGAGGAAGGAGCCGGCGTCGTAATGGTACTGTTCGAGGGGTTTTTCGGCGCCGCGGATGGGCGCGGCGAGGGCCGAAAGCTCGAGCTCGGGGTGGCGTGGATCGTAATCGCGAAGAGCGACGGCGCCGGGACGAACGGCGCGGCCGACGCCGACGTTCTTGACGTATTCCTTCTCGGAGGCGGTGTTCGGATTGTCGACGTAAGGAATGGGCGGGCCGGCGCGGCGGGGCCCCGCTTCGAGCGCGTCGCTGAAGACGAGCTCGGCTCCCTCCTCGAAGACGAACGCGATGCCGGCCTCCTCGAGGAGGCGGGAGACGAAGGCGTAATCGCTCTCGGCGTACTGGACCTTGTATTCGAGTTTGGGATACGCGCCTTTATCGATCCGCCAGGAGCCGTTGATTTGCCATTCGCCGAGCACCTGACGCACGATATCGGGGATGGAGAGGTGCTGGAAGATGCGATGGCCCCGGCGCTGGGTCAAAAGCCATAGGTCGGGGACGATGCAGAGGAAATACGTGGAGAGGCCGTCCTCGCCGAGGGTCTCCTGCAAGGCTTCGACCTGTTCGGCATAAGAGACGACGCCCGAAAGAGCGCGCCCGCCGCCGCCCGCGACGTTTTCGTAGCCGGCCTGGATGCGGAGGGAGGCCGGCTTTCCGACGATGGACGAGAAATCGAGGCTGTGGTCACGCGAGCGCGCGAGGATGGAGACCGTGAAGAGCTCCGAGACGGCCTCGTTCACGGTGAAATGCCGGACGAACAGCTCTTGCTTTCCGGCGATCTGGAGGTCGAGGATGGCCATCGCAAAACTCCCTGATTGTCAGCGCGGAAGGCGAATCAACGAAAGGTCCTTGGCCTCGACGAGGATCTCTTCGAGCCCCGCATGAAGCTCGGCCCTCTGCGCCGCATGACACGTCGGCCAGAAGACCCGCGTGACCCCGGGATCGTAGAAACGAAAATAGACCTGCTCCCCCGTCTCATCGAGCTCGACCATCAAGAATCGCCTGAAATGACGGCGCACCTCGGCGAATTTCTCATGGCTCGTGCAATAGATCCCCCAGCGTTTGCCGAAGCCCTCGCGCACGAGGCGGTCGAGCAGCGCGGAGTCTTTGCGTATGGGGCCCACGAGGTAAGGCGCGAGGTCCTCGAAGGTCTCACCCTCCCGGCCGTCGTAAAGGGATCGATGCGGCTCGACGTGCTCGCGGACGAGGCCGAGGATCCGACGATCACGCGCCATGTCGAGCACGGCATACAGAGGTTTGTCCGCGGCGAGCGAACGCAAGGAGAGGAGCGCTCGTTCCGCGGCGGCGACACGCGCCTCTTCCCGCGCAAGCTCGGCGCCTTCGAGGAGATCCGGGGTGGGCGGCGTCTTGCCCTCGACGTAGACCAAAAAATCGGTCTCGCCGGCCTGGATCCAGCCGCCGTGGGGGACCTCGTCTTGCGTGGTGGTTCGTCCGCCGAGCCGCGTCCCGCCGAGGCTGTGGAGATCCCGCAAGGCGCAGCGCGCGCCGTCCCATTGCAGCTCGAAATGGGGGCCCGACATCTGCGTGTCGTGCGCGATGACGAGATCGGCGAGGTCCGTACGGCCCACACGCAAGGCTCGTCCTGGCTCGACGGCCGTCTTCGTGCCGCCAAGCTTGCCATAACGTACCTCGACGATGAGCCGCGGCTCCGTCACGCCCCGTCCCTCCCTATTGCCCGATGAGCGTCTTGCTCACGTCGTCCACGACCGCCTCGACCGCCTCGGCCGGCGCCTCGGGCGAAGCGCCCCTGCCCTCGCCGGGCGAGCCGCCGCTGTTGATCCAGACCTTCTTGCCGCGGATCGTGACGCCGCTCGAATCGATCCGGATGAACCCGCCCGGACCCTTCAGCGTCAGATCGCTGGCCGCCTCGATGACCAGCGCCGACCCGGCCGCGACGTGGATCTCCTGCGCGACCGCGAGCGCATGGTTTTTCCCGACGAGCTCCTGCCGATCTCCTTGGACCACGAACGATCGGTTTCCCTCGATCGAGAGGCTCTGCTTGCCCCAGACGGCGAGGTGATCGTCGCCCTCGACGCGCTCGCGTTTGTCCTGTTTGACGACGATGTCCTGATCCTTGCCGACGTGGATCTTGAGGAAACCGAGCGTCTTTTCCTGCTCGTCGTTCTGGACGAGCTTCTGCCGGTCGTGCCCGATCGTGATCGTCTCGTCGTTCTTGACCAGGCGCCGCCGGTTCTTTTGCGCGTGCTCCCAGACGAGCTCCTGATCCTTGCGATCCTCGAACATGATCTCGTTGAAGCCGCCGCCGCCCATCGACGAGTCGCTTTTCCAGGTCGATCGCGTCTTGTGCTCGGGGAGCGAGTAGGGGACGGCTTGTTTCGCGTTGTAGACGCGGCCGACGATGATCGGTTGATCGGGATCTCCTTCGAGGAACCCAACCATCACCTCCTGCCCGACGCGCGGGATCACGATCATGCCGTAACCCGTGCCTGCCCAGCCCTGGCTCACGCGGATCCAGCAGGAGCTGTCGTCGTCCTTCTTGCCGTCGCGATCCCAGGGAAATTGCACGCGCACGCGGCCGAACTCGTCGGTGTGGATCTCCTGGCCGCCGGGGCCCACGACGAGCGCGGTCTGCACGCCTTCCACGCGTGGCTTGGGGGTCTTTTGTTGCGGCCTGTGGGGCGCGTCGGTGAACACGGCCTGCCCCGACATGTGCCACTCTTCGCCCGGGGTTCCATCGACGGAAAAACGCGTCACGAGCAGGCGCGTCTCGTCGCCGAGGAGCGCGTGCGGGTGTTTGTCGATGCGGAAGATCTGGCCCGGCCAGAGGTCGATCGTGTTGGTCTCGAAAGCGATCGCGCGCCTGTCACCACGCGCGCCGTCGAGCCTCCGCGTCGCGCGATCCTTGCCGTGCGCCTCGACGTACCGCGCGGTCCCTTTGTCGTCCGCCGCGGGCGTGCCGCCGCCTTTGCCGCCCTCGATCAGCGTGGCGCCGGGCTCGTAATGGTACTGCTCGAGTTTGGCCTCGTTCCCCTCGGCCTTCGGCGCGTCGCCGAAAAGGGGGTAACTCGGATTCCGGAAATCATAGTCGCGAACCGTGTGCGCTCCGGGCTTCACGGCCTGCGAGAGCCGGACCTTGGAGAGGTACTCTTTTTCGGATTCGCGGTTCGGGTTGTCGACGTAAGGGAGCGCGGGGCCGGGGCGGAGCGGGTTCGCTTCGAGGCTGTCGCCGAGCGTGAGTTTTGAGCCCTTCGCGTCGTCGTCGGGGAAGGTGTAAGCGATGCCGGCTTCTTCGAGGAGGCGGCTCACGAAGGCGAAGTCGCTCTCGCCGTACTGGACCTTGAACTCGAGCTTGGGGTAACGGCCGCGATCGACGGCCCAGGTGCGATCGACGCTCCACGCATCGAGCACGCGATCGACGATGTCGGGGATGGAGAGGTGCTGGAAGATCTTGTAGTTGCGGCGCTGGGTGAGCAGCCACAAGGTGGGGACGATCGTGAGCGAATAGGTGGAGAGCTCCTTGCCTTGACCCCCGGGCTGGACGGCGTGCACCTGCTCGATCGAGCTGACGATGCCGCTCCAGAGCCGCGCGCCGCCGAGGCGGGCGTAGAGCCAGCCGCTCACGACGCGCAGGCTTGCCGGCTTGCCGACGATCGCCTCGAGGTCGATGCCAGGGCTCTCGGAGCGCGCCATCACGGAGACGGTGAACAAGCTCGAGACGGCCTCCTGCACCGCGAAGTGGCGCACGGACAAGGACGTCTCTCCACAAGCGAACGATAGCTCGAGAATCGGCATGAAAGCCGCCTCCTGGGCGCCCGCAACTCTAGAGCGAGGCTTTCCAGGAGGACAAGGGGAAACTGGGAGGGGTGGGGCGTGATGGTGTTGCATCTCCACACGCTGCTCGCATGGAGGGGGATGATGCGCGCAGCTTCGTCGATGCCGTCCGCGGGTTCGGCGATGCTGCCGGCAGGGTCGATCGATGCTGCGTGCAGGTTCGGCGATGCCGCGCGCAGGGTCGTCGATGCCGCGCGCAGGGTCGTCGATGCTGTCCGCGGCTTGCGTGATGCTGCCCGCGGCTTCCTCGATGATGCGCGCAGGGTCGTCGATGATGCGCGCAGGGTCCTCGATGATGCGCGCGGCTTCCTCGATGCCGCCCGCGGGCCAGGCAGATCAACCCCCTGGGTCGGGGGAAGAGTTGGCCCAGAAACGAGGCTCTGAAACCATCGAAAGCCATGCCGCGCCTTCCGTCGAAAAAGCCCAACGAGATCGCGACGGTGCGAACGCCACACCCTGCGAAGGTAGCGCAGCCCAAGCGGCCTTTGGGAGGACCCCTTTCAAGACCACCCCACGCGGCGACGGTCGTGCAGCCGAAGCAGACCGTCGCCGCCGCTGCGCCGAGAGCGCCTCATGCCGCTACCACGTCCGGCTTTGCTCGGCCCACACACGCGGCGAAGACCGTGCAGCGCGCCCTCCCACACCCCGCCACGGTGCAGCGCTCTCGCGGCGTCATCCAGCGAATGATCGAGGTAGGCACCTCCGAGTCGGAGGACGATGTGTGGATCCGCGAGAGCGATGAAGACTATCGGGTAACGCTCACCTGCGACGCACGCGAGCTCGTCAAGTACACGAAGGACGAGGACTGTGGAAACGCAAACCACAAGACCCAGAGCGGCAAGCGCTTCGCGCATCTCCACGTCAACTATGTCCTTCCCAAGAACGGAAAAGACGAGGACGACGAGACCCGCCAGGTCACGCTCCCGAAGATCAACGGGTATTGGGATGTGAAATTCGCAGCCAGCTACGAGGGCGAAGCGGAGGTCGAACGCACGATCGACGCGAACGTGAAATACAACTGCATCGCGTACGCGCTTGGCTTCCTCGACGCCTGGATCGAGCCTGGGGAGGGGGCTGGGGCGCTGATCCTTTCGGAAGACTACGTGGAGACCGTGAAATACGAAGAGGCCACGATCGAGATGCGCCAAACCCACGGCATCCGTATCGTCGAGTCCACGGTCGGTAAAATCAAGAAAACGAGCGAGAAGAACGCGCAGAGCGGCATCTACGAGGCGACGTTCGCCGAGGGCAGGACGTGCGATTTCGGTTTTGGTCGTAAACTCTACAAACCGAAATAGCTGCCGTTCGACCAAAGCTCAGGGCTGTCAGCCTTCGCCCGTGTTCCCTTCCGGAGGTTTGGTCTCTTCGTCCGGCGCAGGAGTCGGCGCCGCGATCACCTTCCGAATGGCCGTCAAATGCCGCTTCGTCACGCCCGTCACGGCGAGGATCTGCGGGTCCGTGGCCGCGCGCAGGGCCGTCATGGAGCCGAGCTCGCGCAGGAGGGCTTTGCGTACGGCGTCGCCGAGCCCCGGGATGTCCTCGATCTCGGAGCGCAGCCGGCGGGCCTTGCCCAGTTTTTCGCGAATATGGTTGGCGAATCGGGGCGCTTCGTCGCGGGCCCTGGCCAGGAAAAACAGGGACGAGCTGCCCGGTCGGAGCAAAATGCCGTTCTTTTGGCCGGGCAAATACACGCGGTCGACCATTTTTTCGCCGATCACGCTCTCGCGCTCCTTCGCGAGGCCCACGATGGGCAAATCGTGGAGGCCGAGATCACGCGCCACCGAGAGCGCGACGTTGAGCTGGCCGCGGCCGCCGTCGACCACGAAAAGATCGGGCAGATCCCAGTCGGTCTCGTTCTTTTTGTCCGATGCGGGGGCCGGCTCCGGGTCCGCGACGGCAGACGCATCCGCCTCTCGGACCGCGTCCGCCTCCACGATCGCCGCCGCCTCCGCCGAAAGCTCCACCACGGCAATCGCTTCGGCTTCCGCTTCCGCGGCGGCTTCCGCGGCCGCAGCCTCCCTCGCCGTGCGGCCACGCCGGAAGCGGCGCGCGAGGACCTCGTACATCGCGAGGTAATCGTCGCCGTCCGTCTTCGTTCGTAGGCGGAAGCTTCGATAATGCTTGCGGTCGGGCTGGCCGTCGCGGAGCGAGACGATCGAGCCGACGGTGTCGCCCCCGCCAAGGTGCGAGATGTCGCAACACTCGATCCTGCGAGGAAGCGAGGGCAGGCGGAGGCGCTCGCGCAGGTCTTCGAGGCGCGCCTCGATGTCGTCGGAGGCGCGCTGTTTTTCCCGGAACGCGTGCTCGGCATTCTCACGGGCCATCGCGAGGAGCTCGGCGCGCGGGCCACGCTGGGGCACGATGAGCGAGACCTTGCGGCCCCGACGATCCCCGAGCCATTCGGCCACACCCTCGCCGCCGTCGGGAAGGAGGGGCATGAGGATCTCGTCGGGGATCACGTCGACGGGGACCTCGGCCTCGTCGCCATAATATTGCGTGAGGAAATTGCCGAGGATCTCCTCGTCAGGCAGCTCGACGCCACGCAAGGAAAACGAGACGGTGTCGGCGACGCGGCCGCTGCGCACCTTGATGAGCTCGACCTCGGCGATGCTGCCCTCGCGGTAGAGGCCCACGATGTCCTGATCGACGTCCTTCACCGAGACGACGCGCTGCGATTCCCGCGCGCTCTCGACAGCCCTGAGCTGGTCCCGGTAGATCGCCGCGAGCTCGAACTCCATCGCGCGGGCCGCGGCCTTCATGCGTTCTTGAAGCTCGCCCGTGAGCTCGTCGTGACGGCCTTCGAGGAAGAGCGAGACCGAACGAACCTGCTCGCCATACAGGTCGCGATCGACCTCGTACACGCAGGGGGCAGGGCAACGCTTGATCTGGAATTGCAGGCAGGGCCTTCGCCGCGAGGCCATCTCGAGGTCGCTGCACGTGCGGAGCTTCCAGTGTTTGTTGACGAGGTGCAGGGTCCTTCGAGCGCTCGTCGCCGAGTGGAAGGGGCCGAAGTAACGGGCGCCGTCGGGCGAGGGGCGGCGCACGGTCTCGAGGCGAGGCCAGGCGCTCTTCGCGTCGATACGCAAGCAGAGGAAGTCCTTGTCGTCCCGCAGCTTCACGTTGAAGCGCGGCTTGTGTTTCTTGATGAGCTCGTTTTCGAGGACGGCCGCTTCCTTCTCGGTGGACGTGACGACCGTCTCGAGGTCACGCACGATGCGGCGCAAGATCGGGATGAAGTACCGGGAGTCGCTGCCGCCCTCCTGGAAGTAGCTGCGGACGCGGGCGCGCAGGCTCTTCGCCTTGCCCACGTAGATGGCCGCGCCGGTCTTGTCGTAAAACAGGTAACAGCCGGGCTTGGTCGGGAGCGTGTCGAGCTTCGCGAGGACCGGATCGGTCTCGGGCTCCGGGGCACGTGCGTCGTCGGACACGTCCTTCGTCTAGCGCCGGATCGCCGCTCCTAGCAAGCTCTGGCTTGACGCCACGCCGGACGGAGAGCGACGCTCCGATCCGTAGAAGCCTCCATGTCGATCCCCAAACCGCCCCCGAAGCCGGCGCCCGCGCCCAAGCCTGCGCAAAGGCCCACGTCGACCGAGCCTTCGCAGGGCTTCCGCGTCGCGCAGGTCCTTGTGAAGATCGTCGCGATCACCTGGGGGTTCGTCGCGACCATGATCACGCTCATGGCCGCCGTCGGAGCCCTGACCACAAACGGGTACGCCCGCGTGCTCGTGGCGCTGGCCGTGACGGTGATCGTGCCCCTCGGGATCGCCGACAGGCTCCTGCCCGAAGGAGATCCGAAGGGCGGACGAGGCATCCTCTCCGATGTTCTCGCGCTCTCGCTGTTGATCTTTCCGCTTTCGTTCACGGGCGCCGCGCGGTTCACGGGATCGCTCTACGTGCGCGAGGGCGACAGGCTCTCGGCCGCGGGATACGCGCCGCTCGCGAAGGTCGCGTACCTGCTCGGCGGCGTGCGTGGCGAGCAAGCGGAGCTGCCCCCGGATCCGGTCGTGGAAGCCCCGGCAGACGCGGGCACGGACGCACCAGCGGCAGCGGACGCAGAGGCGCCGGCCGACGCGGGGGCGGTCACGCCGGCGGTCGCGGACGCGGGCGCGGCGGCGGACGCAGGCGCGGCAGCGGACGCGGGAGCGACGGGAAAACTCGACAAGACGCCGGCCGAGCTCTTCCGCAAGCTTTCGCCTTCGGTCGTGACGATCTTCGTGAAGAAGGGCGAGGCGCAGGGCGGAGGGACGGGGTTTCTGATCGACGAGACAGGGGTCGTCGTGACGAACCATCACGTGATCCAGGGGGCGACGGGGGCGCGGATCAAGTTCGAGAACGGCGCGGCGTACGAGGACGTGGATGTGCTCGTGGACAACGCCGAGGCGGACCTCGCGCTCCTGGCGATCGAGATGAAAAAGCCGCTCGAAGGGGGCGCTCCGCCGGGCGCCGATCCGCTCGATCTCGGCGACTCGGACAAGGTCGTCGTGGGGGAACGGGCGATCGCGATCGGCAATCCGCTCGGGCTCGAGCACACGCTGACGGACGGGCTCGTCTCGGCGCGGCGGCTGCACGAGGGGCGAGCGTGGATCCAGATCTCGGTGCCGATTTCACCAGGAAACTCCGGGGGGCCTCTGTTCAACATGCGGGGTGAGGTGATCGGGATCAACACGGCCCAGTTCGGCGGGGCCTTTGCGGGAGCGCAAAACCTGAACCTGGCCGTGCCGGTGAACGAGCTTTTGCGTCTCCTCAAGCCGAGTTACCCGGGGCGGCGCAAGCTCGGCGACCCGAACGCCTCCTCCAGCCAGTGGTGAGTCCATTGCGCGCGAAAATCGTCTTCGTCCTGCTCATCTGCCTCCTCGGAGGGTTCGGCGCGATCTTCGTGACGAGGAGCCGCGCGCCTCATACGGCGCCGCCGCCGAATCGCGAGGCCACGCAGGAATCGCCGCCGCCTCCGAGCGGGAGCGCGAGCGCAGGCGCCGTCGCCTCGGCGAGCGCAGGGCCTTCCCCGGGCGTGAATGCAAGCGCGAGCGCGGGTGCCGCGCCCGTCGCGAATACGAGCGCGAGCGCGCCGCCGGTGGATGCAGGGCCGGCGCCGCTCATGGATCGGCCGCTCAAGGTGGTTTCGCTCGGCTGGGAGCTCGCGGCGCCGGCCATGCTGGCGAACGAGGGGCAAAAAGCAGGGCCGAAGAGCGTGTTCACGGCGGCGGGGCTCGACGTCGTGCTTTCGGTCTCGGACGCGATGGGCTCGATCGAGGAGGCGCTCGCGCGCGGGGGCGGGG
>JANMGF010001646.1:0-1918 GCA_031374535.1 Polyangium sp. (in: bacteria) | reverse complement strand
GTGCAGTACGCGTAGAGGAGCAGTCCGGTCATCATGCGCGGCGAGTACGGGCGCTCACCGCGCGGGTCCTTCGCCTGGATCACCGTCTCGATCGCGCCGAGGTCGAGCTCGCGCACCACTTCGAGCACGAAGTACGCGAGGTGGCTTTCCGGCAGCCACTCCAGCGGTGACGGCGGCAGCAGGAACGCCTGCTCGGGAGACCAAGGACGGTAGCTCTTGCTCACCTCGTCACGAGATCACGATCCCGATCCACTGTCGATCCCCGGGTAGATGCCCCCGCCCGCAGCGCGAAGCGCGAGGACGGGGGTGTCTGCCCGGCTCTCGCGCGCTACGCGCTACACGCTCCTAGGAGCGTGTACGGCGAAGGGCCGTCTCCGGGCTCCGCGCTGCGCGCTCCGCCCTACGGCGGCCCGTAGACGCTGAGGGTGCGGCACGGTTCACGCCGTCGTTGGCGCGCCGTGGCCCGTCACGGGACGAGGATCTGCGCGAGGCGTGCCTCGAGGGGCTCGTGACCCTTCAGGCCGCCGCCATCGCGAGCCGCCAGCCTCGACGAAACAGCTTCAAGAGGTTGTGGCACGTGCAAACGATGCCCCACTCGCTCCCGGCTTTTGCGAGGCCGCGCAGCGAGAAGCGCCGGAAACCGATGGCTGCCTTGATCTGACCGAAGACAGGCTCGACCATCACCTTCCGTCGCCCGTAGGTTTCGCGACCTCGCTTCGACCTCAACTTCACCTGCATGAGGTAGCGACGCATCCCCTTCACCGTGGAGGGCGGGAAGTCCGTCGTGACCTCGTCCACGGGACGAAGCGCGATCAACGCATCGATCCCGCGCTCGGTGCAGTACCGCAGGTTGTCATCGGAGAGGTAACCGTTGTCTGCGCTGAGGACTGCCGGGAACGCGCCGGTGGCCTCGTGCACACGCTCGAGCATCGGGACGAGGAGCGGCGCGTCGTTCCCCGCGTTCGTCAGGCCCTGCGCCACGATGATCTGGTCCTCGGACACGGCAGCCTGCGCGTTGTACGCCTGCATGAAGACGCCGTTGCGCACCATGATGCGGCTTTCCGGGTCGGTGAAGTTTCGCTGCGTCTTCGGCTTCGGCTCTCCATCGGCGGTCGTCTGCACGCGATGCCGGGGAAGGTTGGTCAGCGAGCTTCCCGAGTCGTCGTCGTCATCGTCGTCGCGCTTCGAGAGGCCATCTGCCTTCTTCGACGCCGTCTCCGCGAGCGTCGCCGCGGCGCGAAGCTCTTTCTCCGTGCCCTCGCCCGCGAGGACCTTCGCCTCGAGCCCAGCCGCGTTCTCGCGCAGCTCCGCAGCACGCACCGCCGCGGCCTCGCGCTCCAGCGCGACCTTCGCTTCGCGAATCCGCACGAGCCGCTGCTCGCGGAAGCGCAGCTCCTCGGGAAGGTCGCTCATCCCATCCGCGTCGCCGTGCTCCGCATCCTCGGCCGCGTCGGCGGCGTCGGCCTTCTTCAGCAGCGCCTCGATCTCCGCTTGGAGGCGCTTCTCGTCCGCCGTCATCCGCGCGTGACTCATCGCCTTGTGCTTGCTCGCGTTCGCCTGAACCTTCGAGCCGTCCAGCGCGATGTGCCCGACCGTCTTCATGCCGGCGTGACGGCAGAGCGCGAGCACCTGCGTGAACAGGCCGGCGAGCGCCTCGCGATGCGTGAGGCGGAACTGGTTCACCGTCGTGAAGAACGGATGCGCGCCGCCAGCGAGCACGCGGAACGCGACGTCCTCGTACGTCGCGCGCGCGATCTTGCGGGAGGAGAACGTTCCCGTGCAGTACGCGTAGAGGAGCAGTCCGGTCATCATGCGCGGCGAGTACGGGCGCTCACCGCGCGGGTCCTTCGCCTGG
Organism: Polyangium sp. (in: bacteria); assembly: GCA_031374535.1. GTDB lineage: Bacteria > Myxococcota_A > Polyangia > Polyangiales > Polyangiaceae > Polyangium. The sequence continues at coordinate 63 of JANMGF010001646.1, read as the reverse complement.
ATCACCGTCTCGATCGCGCCGAGGTCGAGCTCGCGCACCACTTCGAGCACGAAGTACGCGAGG
>JANMGF010001623.1:0-2457 GCA_031374535.1 Polyangium sp. (in: bacteria) | reverse complement strand
CCTCGCTCGCGCTGCCTGCGGGGGATCGCAACGGCAACGGCGTGCTCGACGCGGGTGATCTGATCCTCGCCTTCTCCGATGGCATCGACGACGACGGCAACGGCTACGTCGACGACATCTCGGGCTGGGACTTCATGAAGAACGACAACGACCCGTACGACGACACGCGCTACGGGCACGGCACGGGCGAGGCCGAGGACTCTTCGTCGCAAGCCAACAACGGCATCGGCGACGCGGGCGGCTGTCCGCGTTGTTCGTTCCTCCCGCTCCGCGTCGGCGACAGCTTCATCGGCGACGTGCAGGCCTTCGGCGAGGCCGTCGTCTTTGCGACCGACAGCGGCGCCAAGGTCGTGCAGTGCGCGCTCGGCACGCTCAACATGACCCGCTTCGCGCAGGCCGCGCTCGACTACGCCTACACGAAGAACGTCCTCGTCGTGACGTCGATGGCCGACGAGAACTCGCGCCACCACAACATGCCGGCCGCGAGCAACCACACGTTGCCCGTGCACGCCATCCAGTACGACGGCACGAGCGCTGCGACGTCGAGGAGCTTCGTCGACTTCCACCCCTGCTCGAACTTCGGCGGCCAGAACTTTCTCTCGGCCTCGGGCACCGCGTGTTCGAGCGAGGCCACGGGCGAGCTCAGCGGCATCGTGGGCCTCCTCTACTCGGCGGCGCTCCAGTACAACACCGTCCCCGAGCTCTCGCCTGCCGAGGCGCAGTCGATCTTTTTCTCCACGGCCGAGGACATCGACGTGGCCGAGTCACGCGAGCCCGACGCCCTCTACCGCTACTCGCAGCCCGGCTTCGATCAACGCTTCGGGTACGGCCGCGTCCACGCGAGCCGCGCGCTCGAAGCGATCCGCGACGGCCGCATCCCGCCCGGCGTCGACATCGTCTCGCCGCGCTGGTTCGAGGTCCTCTACAAGGATCGCGTCGACAGCCCGATCGAGATCCGCGGCACCGTCTCGGCGCCGAGGGCGAACGCTTATGACTACGTCGTCGAGTGGGCGAGCGGCGTGCAGCCCCTCGAAGCCGACTTCGAGACACACGTCCTCGCCCGACACTTGAACGTCGATCCCACCGTCGTCACGGGCACCGCCGGTCCCCTCGCGCTCCTCGACGTCCGCAACGTCACCGTCAACCACACGCGCGACGTCGACAGCCCTTACGGCGAGAACGATCGCACCATCACCGTACGTGTCCGCGCCGTCGCGCACTACGGCGGCGCGATCGGCGACGTGCCTGGCGAGATGCGTCGCACCTACTACGTGCACAACGATCCCGATCTCGCGCGAGGCTTTCCCCTGTGGCTCGGCGACAGCCTCGAAGCGAGCCCCAAGATGGCCGACCTCGACGGCGACGGCGTACGTGAGATCATCGTCCCCACGGGCGGCGGCGTGATCCACGCCTTCGCGCTCACGAAGGCCGGCCCCTTGCCCGTGCCTGGTTTCCCCTTCTCGACGAGCGTCATCGACGGCCTCGCCTCGCCCCCCGTCCCCGAACAAACGAGCCACGTTTCCGCGCCTGGGTACGCCTCGGGCAAGGTCTCCCCCAACCTCGCGCGGGAAGGCTTCATGAACGCGCCTGCCATCGCCGACCTCGACGGCGACGGCACCGTCGAGATCGTGGCCTCCTCCTTCGCGGGCACGATCTACGTCCTCGAACCCGACGGCTCCTTGCGCAAAGGTTTCCCGTTCCGCCTCCCGCGCGTCCCCTCTTGCCCGCGTGGCGCCGATGTTCCCCCGCCCTCTGGCCCTTGCATGGACGAGGAGCAACGCATCACGCGTGGCGCCTTCGCTTCCCCCGTGCTCGTCGATCTCGATCGCGACGGCCGGCTCGACATCGTGCAGGCCGCCTTCGACGGCAAGGTCCACGCCCTCGACGCGAGTGGTGCTCCCCTCCCCGGCTTTCCCGTCGAGATCCGGTACGACGCCGAGGCAACTCCGAAAAAACGCAGCCGCATCCTCACCACGCCCGCGACCGTGGATCTCAACGCCGACGGCGTGATGGACCTCGTCCTCGGATCGAACGAGCGGCTCGGCAACAGCCGTCAGTTCGGCGCTCTCTACGTGGTCGACGGCCGCGGCACGATGGCGCCCGAGGGACCGATCCTCCCCGGCTTCCCCGTCACGATGGGCTCCTTCGAGCTCTTCCCGCTCGTCGCCGAGGGCCTGCCGAACTCCCCGGCCGTGGCCCGCTTCGAAGGCACGCTCGCCGCTGTCGCGCACGGCAACGTCAGCCTTCCCTTCGTCGTCCCCGCCGATCCCGGCGCCCAATCCTCCCTCGGCGCGCCGCCCGAAAATCTCCTGCCCGTGCGCCCCGATCCTGCGGACCCTTCGAAGACCATGCGTGGCCTCGAACCCTCCAGCATCTTTGGCCCCCTCTCGCGCGCGTCACGCCCGAACACGATGCTCCCGCTCTTCTCGAGCCCATCGGTCGGCGACCTCGATCAAG
>JANMGF010001603.1:0-5296 GCA_031374535.1 Polyangium sp. (in: bacteria) | reverse complement strand
CGCACTGGCTCCACGGCCCCGCGTCGGCGCTCGGCCCGGGTCCTGGACCGAAGGCGTCCGGCATGACGCCGCCGTCCTCCGCGCCGGCCGGCTCCACGCAGACGTTCTCGATGCAACGCAGCGGCACCGCGCAATCGTCGGTCCGCGTGCAGCTATCCCCTGGAAAACCGGGCCGCGGTTCGAGGCCCGGCTCCTCGGCGCATCCCGCCGCGCCCGAGAGCCATACGAGTGCGAATGGCGCCCCGAAGAGCGCCAGAAAAACCCACCGCGCGCGCGAACGCGTCCAACCCCGGGCCGACTTGCCGCCTCGATCCATACCCCGAACATGCCACGACCACGCCCCGGGAGGAACGGCGGAGAACCGTTCAGGGCGCCAGCACCTCGGCGATACGCGAGAGCCGCTCGAGATCGTGGATGTCGTACGGGAACGCCGGCACGTGCGCGAGCAAGCTGCCCCCCGACGCCTCGTCCTCCAGCGCCGCCTCGAGCCCCACCAGGTGCAGCGCATCGAGCTTGCCCATGCGGCTCTCGTCCTCCGCCGCCCGCCGGAGCCGCGCCGCCGCGTCCGGACCCAGCGAGATCCCACTCTTCGCCAGCGCCGCCTCGACCTCGCCCACCTCGGGCACGCGCCCGTACGTGGGGTGCACGCGGTTCACCACGAACGCATCCCGCCGCATGTCCTGCTCGCGCAGCCGATCGGCGAAAAACATCACCTCACGCACGGCCAGCGGATCGGGCGTCGTCACGAGCACGTACGCCACGTCCGGCCCCCGCAGCGCCGCGCTCACCGCGTCCGCGCGTTTCTTCCACCCGCCGAAGAGCGCGTTGATCTCCGCGATGAACGCCGCCATCTGCTCGAGAAACCCGCTGCCACTCACCTTGCCGATCCCCCGCACGATCGCCGCCGCGCCCTTGGCGAGCACGTTGATCGAGAACGTCCCCGAGCTCTGCACGGCCTGCACCATCCACCGCGTCGCCGCGCTGTCGATCGCCCCCACGAGCCGCTCCGGCGCGTCGAGGAAATCCAGCGCGTTGGGCGTCGGCGGCGTGTCGAGCAGGATGAGGTCGTAGCTCGGATCCGCCTTCGTCGCGTAAAGCTTCTCCATCGCCATGTACTCCTGCGTACCGGCGAGCGAGGTGGAGATGTACTTGTAGAGGACGTTGCCGAGGATGCGATCGCGCTGCTCGATCGAGGGGGCGAGCTGATGCACGAGCGAGTCGAAGGTGCTCTTCGTGTCGAGCATCATCACGGTCATCGAGCCCTTGATCTGCACGCCTGCCTGGGCGAACAGGGCCGGGTCGATCGTCTGCGCCTCGGTCTTCATCGCCTCGATGCCGAGGCTCTGCGAGAGGCGCCGCGCGGGATCGATCGTCAAGCAGAGGACGCGTTTTCCGCGGCGAGCGGCCGCGAGGCCGAGGGCGGCCGTGGTGGTCGTCTTGCCGACCCCGCCGCAACCGACGACGAGGAGCACGCGCCGCGACTCGAGGAGTCTTCCGAGCCCGTACGGCGACGACGAACGCTGATCCAGGGCAACCACGGGGCGCGCTTTAGCACGGCTTCGAAGATTCGGGGACGAAGGAAAACGCGCCCTAGGCCGCGCGCAAGATCCGCTGGCAACCAACCGCCGCGCGCGCGACGTACGCCGAGCGATCCTCTCCCCCGCCCCGGCTCGCGAGCAGGGCCTCAGCCTCGCCGAGCGGGAGCGGGCGTATGAGGACCTGCTCCGAGAGATCGGCGATCCGCGTGCCGACGGTCAAGCTCGTGGGCAACCCGGGCTCGGCGAGCAAGGGTGCGTACGCGGCGAGCTCCTCACACACGGGCCACGCCCCGGCGCCTGCGACGAGGCAACCTCGATCGTTGACGAGCACGAGGGCCTCGAGCTTCCCCTCGCTCCGCGCGACCGAGAGCTGGTAGTGCAGCGCCGTGATCAGATCGTCGCTCCGACGCTTGCGCCGCTCGGCTCCGAGCGACGGCGGCGGCGACGAATGCGGGGCCTCGTTGGGATCCATCCTCGACAAGAGAGAACCTCCTTCTTGTCCTTCAGGATCGCCCGTCTCCACCAGCGGGGTCCAGTTTCCGGCGGGCCTGGTTTCGGCGGGCTTCTCTCGCGCAAGGCCGCCCGGTATGCTGCCGCGCGGCGCGGTCGTCACCGCGGCGAACGGAGGCGATTTTCCCATGGGGCTCATCGAGAAGCGGCTCATCAAGGAAGCGAAAGACTCTTGGCTTCCTGGCGAGCAGAAGGAAATGCAGGACCTCGCGGGCGCGCCCGTCCTCGTGGACGTCGACTGGCCGACCTTCGAGAACGACGAGGCTGCGCTGAAGAACGTCCAGCACCTCGGCGTCCGCAAGATCGCCAACGCGTTCCGGGTCATCTGCGTCGATGAGCTCGGCAAGGAAGCCGTTCGTGAGGGCGTCAAGAGGGTGGTCGTGACGAACCAGGCGACGCCCGGCACGCCGACGATCGGGGTCGAGAACGGCGTTGTCACCCTCGCCTGCGCCTTCGCCAAGGGCACCGATGGGTGCTTGACCGACCTCCAGATCGCGCGCGCCCTCGAACGCGCCTTGTGATCGTCCCGTCTCCGTCCCGTCCCCGACGGGAGGCCCATCCCGGGCGCAGCCAGCTCAAAAACTGCTAGGTTCTCGCCGCGCATGGCCGGGTACATCGACCTCCACTGCCACTGGGTGGCTGGCATCGACGACGGGGCAAAGACTGTCTCGGACAGCCGCGCCCTGCTCGCCGCCCTCGCGGACGCGGGTTTTGGCAAGGTCGTCGCCACGCCCCACATGCGCCCCGGGATGTTCGACAACACCGCAGAGGACCTCGTCGCCGCGTACGAGGCCACGCGCAAAGAGCTCGTCGGCGTCCCTGGCTTGCCCGAGCTCGCGCTCTCCTCCGAGCACTTCTTCGACGACGTCGTCTACGGAAGGCTCATGCGAGGCGAGGCGCTCCCCTACCCTGGCGAGCGCGCCGTCCTCGTCGAGCTCTCGCCCCGCGCCTTCCCGGCCAAGCTCTCGGCCCGCTTCTTCGACCTCCGTCGCAAGAAGCTCCGGCCCGTGCTCGCCCACCCCGAGCGATACGAGCCCGTCTGGGACGACCGCACCGTGCTTGATCCGCTGCTCGACGGAGGCGCCGTCCTTTTGCTCGACGTCGCCGCGCTCGTGGGCAAGTACGGCCGCGCGACCCGCAAATGCGCCGAAGCGTTGCTCGAGGACGGCTACTACTACGCGGCTTGCAGCGACGCCCACGCCGCGCGGGACGTCGAGGACGTGGCGCGGGGCATCCAGCGCCTCCACGAGATCCTCGGCCCTGCGGAGGCACGCGACATGCTCATCGAAGGACCGCTGGCCATCCTGGAAGGCCGCGTCGACTCGTGAAAGGGACACGCATCGTGCAGGAGCTTCTCAAGAAGATCGAGGATCGTAGCGCGCACGTCGTCGTCGTGGGCATTGGCTACGTCGGGCTGCCGCTCGTCGTGGAGTTCGCCCGGGCCGGCTTCTCCGTCACTGGCTACGACAAGGATCGCGAGAAGGTTCGGCTCCTTGGCCTCGGCGAGTCGTACATCGGCGACATCCCGTCCGCGGAGCTTTCGCCCCACGTCAAGGCCGGACGCCTTCGCGCCTCGGCCGACCCTGACATCCTCGGTTCGGCCGACGCGATCGTGGTCTGCGTCCCGACCCCGCTCAACAAGACCAAAGACCCCGACATGCGCTTCATCCTGTCGGCGAGCGAGGAGATCGCGGAGCACCAGCACGCCAACATGCTGATCGTGCTCGAATCGACGACCTACCCCGGCACGACCCGCGAGGTCTTGGTCCCCAAATTGACGGCGGGCCGGTACGAGCTCGGCAAGGACGTCTTCATCGCCTTCAGCCCCGAGCGCGTCGACCCGGGCAACAAGCAGTACGGCACGCGCAACACGCCGAAGGTCCTCGGCGGCGCGACGCCGGGTTGCCTCGAGGTCGCGAGGGCGCTTTACGGCAAGATCATCGATACCGTCGTCCCGGTCTCCAGCACCGACGCGGCCGAGATGGTGAAGCTGCTCGAAAACACGTTCCGCGCGGTGAACATCGGCCTCGTGAACGAGGTCGCGCTGATGAGCCGCAAGCTCGGCATCGACGTCTGGGAGGTCATCCGCGCGGCCGCGACAAAGCCCTTCGGCTTCATGCCATTTTTCCCGGGCCCTGGCCTCGGCGGCCATTGCATCCCGATCGACCCGCTCTACCTCTCGTGGCGCATGCGCACGTTGAAGTACCAGGCGCGTTTCATCGAGCTGGCGGATACGATCAACAGTGGAATGCCCGAGTACGTGGTGCACCTCGTGCAGCAGGCGCTCAATGGGGCGAAGAAGTCCGCGAATGGATCGAAGATCCTGGTCAGCGGCGTGGCCTACAAGCGCGACGTGGCCGATTACCGCGAGTCGCCGGCCTTCGACATCATCCACCAGCTCCAGAGCCTCGGGGCCGAGGTGCGGTACCATGATCCCCATGTGGCCGAGGCGGACGAGGGAGGCCTCGTGATGCGCTCGGAGCCGAATACGGTGGCCTACGGAGAGTATGATGCCGTCGTGATCGTGACGGATCATGGGGCCGTCGATTATGCGCGGCTCCTGCGGGAGGCGAAGCTCGTGGTGGATACGCGGGATGCGCTGCGGCTCTTCGAGGGGGACAAGACCAAGGTCGTGCGGTTGTAAAGGACGCGCGATCGGGGGAGTCCCCGCCCGCCGGTCGCGACGCGCGCGAACGGCGGACGGGGCGTGGAGAGGCGGGAGACGGGATCAGGGAGTTTCGTCGATATCGAAGCTCATCGGCACGAGGGTGAACGCCGCTGCGGTGTGGGCCCCGCCGATGTAATGGTAGCCGTTGATCACCCGCGGGCTGATCGACATCGACGCGGAGATCGTGGCCAGGTTGCAAGTCCCCATCAGGTCGCGCAGCTGGCTGAAGGATTGGGTGAACAGCGGGCTCGACGGGTCGAAGATGCCGCTCTGGGTGGCGAGGAGCTTCGAGCCGACGCGGACCGCGAGGCTGTACCTCGCCTCCGTGTTGCCGTCGTAGCCGGCCTCGAAATCGAACGTCACCGGATCGTCCTTGCTCTCGTACTGGTAGACGCCGCACGCCGAGGTGAGCGGCTCCCCATTGACCAGGAAGCTCAGGTACTTCACGCGGCAAGGCGCGTTCTCGATACGAATCTTCTTCGAGAAGGTCTCCAGGACATTGCCGTCCTCGTCGAGGAAGGTGACCTCGAGCGTGTGCAGGCCGTTCGGCAAGCTCGTCGTGTTGAGGAGCGCGCCGAGA
>JANMGF010001586.1:0-7143 GCA_031374535.1 Polyangium sp. (in: bacteria) | reverse complement strand
CGTGATCGGGATCTCGCTCGCCGACGAGAACGTCACGAACTCCCCTCGCCCTGGCCCTGCTTTGGCCTCGGACCACGTCGTCTCGGGATCTCCGTCGGTGAGCGTCGCGAACGTCTTGCCTACCGCGCTCGACGCCGTGCGGGCGGCGAGCAGCGGCACGAGGGGCCTCGGCCTCTCGCCCGTAGCGGCCGTCGCCGTGATCTTCGTGGCCTCGGCGCGCTCCTTCGCGGAGAGGTTCTGCACGCTCGCGCCGCGCTTCAGCGTCATCGTCTGGGGATCGACCTCACGCGCCGAGACCAGCGCCGGCCTTCCACAAACCGTGACGTCGTCGCGTTGCTCGCCCACGACGAGCCGCACGCCTTTCTCCAGCGGCTCCTCGACCACGACGAACACACGCGCTTCGCCGTGCTCGCCCTTCGTGAGCTCCGTGAAACCGCTCCACAACGTGATCGGCGCGTCCCCCTTCCCCGCGAGCGGCGCGGCCAGAAGCGCCACGAAACGCGCGCCGCCAGGCCCTCCTCCAGCGACGACGCGGACGACGTGCCGCCCACCCGCGAGCGTCTTCGTCTCGACCTTCGCGCCCTTCGCGACGAGCTCGAGGGCCTCCGCGGGCAACGTGATCGTCGCGCCTCCTTCCGCGTTGCACTCGGCTTCCTTCGCGCAAACGCGCGCGACGATGCCTGCCTTCGACGCGCGCACGGCGAGCGCCTGCTGCCCCGCGACGGCGGGGGCGACGAGCGAGCTCGGATCGGGCGCAGCGAAGGACGTCGCGGGGACGAGCGAGCCGGAGGCGAGGGTGGCGAGGGCGGGGAGCGCTGTGCGAAGCCGCATGACCGCATCCTTGCCGCGGTAGGGCGAGCAAAGCAACGGTCGCGGTTTACTTCGGCAGCTCGCTCGACGGGATCCAGAAGCCGCCGTCGTCGGGCGCGACGATGCCGAGGTGCTTCGGCAGGATGTTCGTCCAGCCTGCGACGGTCTCCAGCACGTACACTTCCGTGTCTGCCTCGACGACCCCGACGGGCTTGGCCTTGTCGTCGCGCTTCGATCGGATCGGGATCTCGCGCGTCACCCGCACGAGGGGCGGGGGCTTGTCGAAGGTGAGCTCTGCGCCGGCGATCTGCGTCGTGGGCGGGATGTACGGGTCCATCATCTCGCCCTTCTTCAGCGGATCGAGATCACGCAGCCGCGCCCACGCATCGATGGTCAGATCGCTCCGGGACATCACGTGCACGTAGCCGAGCTTCGACTCGGTGCTCCAGTAGAGCTGCCCCGCGCCTTCCAGCATGGAAAGGGAGAGGACCACGTCACCGTTCGGTTTGTCGAAGAGCTCGACCGTCTGTTTTTTCGTCATGTACCCGCGGCCGTTGCCGGGCACCTCGAAAGGCTGCACCGCGCCTTTCACGAGCGCAAACGCGTCACACGGCGCCGTCGCCTGCACGGTCTGGTTCATGGTGCCGGCGATGCCGACCTCCACGGTGAGCGAGCTCTGGCTCGCCTTGACGATCCGCACCTTCTGCGCGCTCGAGATCCAGACGCTTCCGCCGTAGACCGAGATGTCGCGCGTCGTGAAGAGCGTGATATCCGCGGGCGAGACGAACCCCTCGAGCCGCATCGCGCCGCTGCCGACCGAGGTCGCGAGCCGCGCTCGCCCGGTCGACGGATCGAACGGGATCTCGGTGAGCGTCATCGGGATGTACGCGCCGGTCAGCGTGGCGATCAGGTTGCCGCCGCTCGGCGCGTCGAAGAGCTTGGTGTTCTTGGAGGGAGGGTAGGTGCCTTTGATCGAGCAGGTCGCGGCTGTCACGCTGGCCTCGCGAGGAGCCTCGTCCGCGTGTGCTTCGGGCACGCCCGCCGCGCCTGCGAAGAGACCGAAACCCACGAGAGCCCCTGCGGAAAGTGCGCCGCATGCTAAGAATCCGCGCTTCATGTCCGTCTCCCCAGAGCTCCCCCGAGGCAAGAAACCGTGAAAAGATCCAGCACCAATCCCGGGGAAGCGCGTCGATTTTGTCCCAGTCGGATGCTGGGCATGCCACGAAGGACGCAGCCAAGCCAACGATGATGCAATCCATCGAGCTTTCGTTTGCTTCCCCACGGAAGTTGCCCAAACCGAAGGATCTCCGGGGGAATGTGGCGGTGCTGGACATCGCTTTCGCCTCGGAGGCGGGGGGCAAGAGCAGCTTCGAGACGGTCACGTTGCCCTTCATCGAGGGGCTCGGGACCCGGCTCCGCGCCTGGGTCGATCACCACGACAGCCTGCATCACGCGCGTTACGCCGAGGATCCGCGGTTCGTGCTCTCGACGAAGGCCGAGCATGGCGCCTGTCCCGAGATGATCACGCCCGAGGTCATCTCGCGCGCAGGCCGCATCGACACGCTGGTCTGCCACGTGGATTTCGACGGCCTGGCGAGCGGGGCCAAGTGGCTGCGCGGCGGCGAGGAGCCGTATCCGGGTTGCGACGACGACGCGCGCGCGATCGACACGCGTATCGGCACGCCGGGGCCCCTCGCCCAGCGCATCGATCGGGCGCTCCGCGCGCGGCCGAGGGATCACGCGCTCTTCGGGATCATCGTGCGGCACCTCGCGACAGGCCTGTCGGACGCCTCGCTCTGGCAGCTGATCGACGCCGCAGGCGCAGAGCTCGCGCCGCTCGAAGCCGAGTCGCGCAGGCTCGCGCGATCCTTCGACCGGATCGAGCCCGGGATCGTGATCGTCGACGCGACGACCCGGAAAGGTCCGTTCGACAAGACGCTGCTTCTGCTCATGGGTCAGGAGCGGGCCCGCGTCTCGGCCGTGATCGACGGGGACAGCGTGACGTTCGCGGCCGCGTTCGACAGCGGCATCAATTTCCTCGAGCGCTTCGGGATCTCCGGCGGCATGCCGACGGTGGTGTCGATCCACCGATCGAAGCTCGTCTCGGCGCTCCAATCGCTCGGCGCCAAACCCGACGACACCTCGCGTTTCGCCTAACGCGCCATCACCATCGAGGCCGCGCCGATGACGCCTGCGCTGTCGCCGAGCTGGTTCTTCAGGATCGGCGTGCGGAGCTCGTCGTTGAAGACGAGCGCGGCCACGCGATCACGACCCTCGTCGTAGAGGCAGTCGAGGTTCGACAAACCCCCGCCGAGCACGATCGCGCTCGGGTCCACGATGTCAATCACGTTCGCGAGTCCCCGGGCAAACGCCTCGAGCAGCCCCTCGATCGTGGCCGCGGCGTGGGGATCCTCGGCCCGGCGACGCGTGATCTCGGAGGCGTTGAGCGCGTGGCCCGCGCGGCGCGCGAAGTCTGCCTCGACGGCGGTACCACTCGCGAAGAGCTCGAGGCAGCCGCGATGGCCGCAGTAACAGACGGGCCCACGATCGGGGAAAACGGCGTGGTGCCCCCACTCCCCGGCGATGCCGTGTTCGCCCGGCCAAACCTGCCCGCGGACGACGAGACCACCCCCCACGCCGGTCCCCAGGATCACGCCGAAGACGACGCCCTCCACGAAGGAAGAGGCCGCGCCGATCCGCGCCTCGGCGAGCGCGAAGCAGTTGGCGTCGTTGTCGAAGACGATCGAACGACCGAGCAGGCGCTCGAGATCCGCGCGGAAAGGGCGGCCATTGAGGCAGGTCGTGTTCGAGTTTTTCACGAGGCCCGCGCGCGTCAGCCCACCGGGCATGCCCACGCCGAGCGGCGCTGTCCTCGCGTCGAGGCCCGCCTCCTTCGCGACGTCACGCACGAGCGTGGCCACGGAGTCGAGGATGGCCTCGTAGCCACGCTCGCGGCGCGTGGGCACGCGGCGGCGGAGGACCTCCGCTTTCGTCTCGGACGCCGCGCCTTGGAGCACGACGGCCTCGATCTTCGTCCCGCCCAGATCGACCCCGATCGCTATCGGTTGGCCCATGCCGAAGGATGTACCCAGGGGAGCACGCCGCGTCCATGAAGCGCGCCCGGGACGCCTCGATCCATGCAACCATCCGCTCGCCCGTGACGAACACGCCCCTCCCCGCCTCCCCTGCCCTCTCGCGCACGCATGCCTGGGCGCTCGCGCTCTCGGCGACGCTGACGATGGCCGTCAGCTACGTCGATCGCCAGGCCCTCGCCGCGCTCGCGCCGACCGTCTCGAAGGCCTTCGACATCTCGGACACGCAGTACGGCCTGCTCGTCTCCGCCTTCTCGTTGGCCTACCTCGCAAGCGCTCCCTTCGCTGGTTTGCTCGTCGATCACCTCGGCGCGCGCCGGGGCCTCCTCGGCGCCGTGCTCGTGTGGTCGTTCGTCGCGGCGGCGCACGCGTTCGTGCCGAGCTTCACGGGTCTCCTGCTCCTCCGCGTGGCGCTCGGGCTCGCCGAATCACCTTCGTTTCCAGGCGCGGCGCAGACGATCCAGCGCACGTTGCCGCCCGCGGATCGGGCGCGGGGCTTCGGGATCCTGTTCACCGGCAGCTCCCTCGGCGCCATCATCGCGCCGCAGCTCGCTCCGTTCCTCGAGAAAACCTGGGGGTTTCGGGTCGCGTTCCTCGGCACGGCGGCCGTGGGGCTTTTGTGGGTGCCGCTCTGGCTCTTGCTCGCGTGGCGGAGCCCGGCCCGCGAGGTGCTCGATGCCTCGGCGTCTGCGCCTGCCAAGGAGCGCCCGAGCCCGCTTTCGGTCGTGACGCACCCGGCGGTGCTACGCGGCTCGCTCGCGATCCTGGCGTCGGCGCCCGCGCTCGGGTTCATGCTCAATTGGGGCTCCAAGTATCTCGTCGCCTCGCACCACATCACGCAGGCAAACGTGGGCCCCTACCTCGTGATCCCGCTCGTCTTCTTCGACGCCGGCTCGATCCTCTTTGGCCACTTCGCCAGCGTGCGCGCCCGATCCCGCGTGGGAAGCGCGCCCGATCGTGCGCTCTTTGCGGTCGCGACGCTGCTCGCCCTCGTGATGGGCGCGACGACGTTCGGGCGTACGCCGGTCGAATCGATGGTCCTCGGCGGGATCGGGATGGCCGGCGGCGGCGGGGTCTTCGCGCTCCTCACCGCGGACATGCTCTCGCGTGTCCCGCCCCAGGTCGCGTCGGCGGCGAGCGGCGTCGCCGCGGCTGCGCAGTCGATCGGGTACATCGTCGCGAGCCCGATCGTCGGCAGGCTGATCGATGTCACGGGCAGCTACAGGCTGCCGTTCCTCGTCGTCGCCGCGTGGGTCGTCCCGGGCTGCCTCGCGTGGCTCCTCTGGTCGCCTCCGCCGCCGCACCACGACGAACGAGCGCTCAGCCCGTAGGCAATCCGAGGTTCCGCGCGATCCGCAGGTGCGGATCCTCGAGGTTCGGCACGAACGCCTGGCCCGTGATCGCCTCGAAGGCCTCGATGTACCGCCGCGCCGCCTCGACGCGCACATCGTCCGGGATCGTAGGAATCGGCCCGTCGCCCGTGAACCCCGTGCCCGCGAGCCAGCGCCGCACGTACTCCTTGTCGAACGACTCGGGCTCTTCGCCCCGCCCGATCCGCTCGCCGTACGTCTTGGCAAACCAGAAGCGGGACGAGTCGGGCGTGTGGATCTCGTCGATCACCACGATCTTGCCGTCCTTCGTCTTGCCGAGCTCGTACTTCGTGTCGACGAGCACGAGCCCGCGCTCCTCGCATCGCTTCTGCCCGAACGCGAAGAGGGCCATCACCATCTCGGCCGCCTCGTCGAAATCACGCGCGCTGATGAGGCCCTCGGCGAGGATCTCCTCGCGCGAAGCCGACACGTCGTGGCCGCCCTTCGGCGCCTTCGTGCTCGGCGTCAGGATCGGCGCCGGGAGGCGGTCGTTCTTGCGCAGGCCGTCCGGCAGGCGGTGGCCGCAAAACACGCGCTCGCCGCGGGCGTAATGGGTCCAGATGCTCGTCGACGTCACGCCCGTGACGTACGCGCGTACGACCATCTCCACGGGCAACGGCGTGCACTCTACGGCCTCGACCACGTTCGGATCCGGCACCGAGATCACGTGGTTCGGCGCGACGTGTTTCGTCGCCTCGAACCAGTGCGCCGCGAGCAGGTTCAAGACCTGACCCTTCAGCGGCAACGTGCCGAGCACGCGGTCGAAGGCGCTGATGCGGTCCGTGGCCACGAGGAAACGCCGGCCATCCCCCGTGGTGTAATTGTCCCGGACTTTCCCTTCGTACTTCGCGCCGAGCGCCCCGAAATCCGTTCCGTCGAGGGTCGTTCGAAGCGCAGCCCGCAGGGTGTCTGTGTCCACCATTTCGACCCGACCTTAGCGCAAGATTTGCGCGCCGCACCTACGCAGTTCAGTCCAGCTCCGCGGGGTGGTAAAGGCCCGCGCATGAGCACTCGGAAGAAGATCGCCCTCATCGGGGCCGGCAACATCGGCGGCGAGCTCGCGGCGCTCTGCGCACGCAAGGAGCTCGGTGACATCGTCCTCTTCGACATCCCCTCGAAGACCGACTTCGCCAAGGGCAAGGCGCTCGATCTCGAGCAGAACTCCAGCGTCATCGGCTACGACGCGAAGATCACGGGCACGAGCGACTGGAAAGACTGCGCAGGCGCCGACGTCGTGATCATCACGGCCGGCATCCCTCGCAAGCCGGGCCAGAGCCGGGACGACCTCGTCGCGACGAACCTGCCCATCATCCGCAGCGTCGCTGAGGGCGTGAAGGACAACTGCCCCGACGCGTTCGTGATCGTCATCTCGAACCCGCTCGACGCGATGGTGTACGAGCTCAAGCGCGCCACGGGGCTGCCCCGCGAGCGCGTCGTCGGCATGGCCGGCGTCCTCGACAGCGCGCGTTTCCAGTTGTTCCTCGCGCGTGAGGCCAACGTCAGCATCAAGGACGTCCGCGCGATGGTGCTCGGCGGCCACGGCGACGACATGGTCCCGGTGCTCAGCGCGACCACGGTCAACGGCGTCGCGGTGACCGAGCTCATCGCCCGCGAGCGGCTCGACGCGATCATCGCGCGCACGCGCACGGGCGGCGGCGAGATCGTGAAGCTCATGGGCACGAGCGCCTACTACGCGCCGGCCTCGGCCGCCGTGGCGATGGCCGAGGCGTTCCTGCTCGACCAGAAGCGCCTCCTGCCGAGCGCCGTCTACCTCGACGGCGAGTACGGCTACAAGGACCTCTTCATGGGCGTGCCGGTGATCATCGGTGGCCGCGGCGTCGAGAAGATCCTCGAGATCAAGCTGACCGAGG
>JANMGF010001550.1:0-9887 GCA_031374535.1 Polyangium sp. (in: bacteria) | reverse complement strand
CTTGCCAGGTTCTCGGATCCAAGCAGTCCTCCGTCGAGGCGGTAAGGCCTCGATGCGACGGCTACCATGAACCGCGCCTGCCGGACGGCAAGCCCATCAGGCGACGCGGGTGCGATTCTCGCGCTTGCCTGCCGCGGGGGCTTCCGTGCGCGCGAGCGGCTTCGGCCGGCCTTCTGTGCAATCGACGATCTCCCAGTCGATCGCCGCGCCGGCCGTGCGCCCGAGACGCTCCTCGACCACGCGCCGCGACTCCGGGCTCCGGTCGATGCCGATCCAGCGGCGCCCGAGCCGCGCTGCCACGCTGAGCGTGGTGCCGGAGCCGCAGAAGGGGTCGAGCACGACGTCGCCCTCGTTGCTGGCGGATAAAATGACCCGCTCGAGCAGCGCTTCAGGCTTTTGCGTCGGATACCCGAGCCGCTCCTTGCCTTTTGCTGCAATGACGCCGATCTCCCAGACGTCGGAGAGCGGGGGCCCTTTCGTCTCCTCGTCCGAGACGCCGGGCTTTCGATGTCCTGCCGAGAAATCCGCCTTCTGTTTCCGCGTGCCGAACGTCTTTTTCGTGGATTCGGCGAGATCTTCGTAGCCGTAGAGCGTGTGGAAGGTGTGCTCGTTCGAGGGCTCGCGCGTGTAGAAGAAGAGGACGTCGTGCATGCGCTGGAACCTCCGCGCGCGCGCGGGCCAGCGGCGGTAACGCCACACGATCTCGTTGCGGAAGCACTCCGGCCCGAAGACCGCGTCCATGAGGATCTTGAGGTAATGGCTCGCGGTGGGGTCGCAATGCAAGAACACGCTGCCAGTGCTGCGGAGCACGCGGCGAATCTCGACGATCCGGGGCGCCATCATGGCAAGGTATGCCATCGTGTCGCAAGGGCCGAGGAAACCAAAAAGCCCCGCGAGCGCACGACCGACGGGCTCGCCGCGGGCGACCGTGGCCTCGAGCGAACGGGACGTGGCCTCGCACCAGGCCCACGTGTCGTCGAATGCGACGGTGCCGGGACCGTCCGCCGCGACGCCGTTGTAGAGGTGGTACGTCTTTCCGCTCTGGAACGGGGGATCGAGGTAGACCAGATCCACGGAGCCGTCCGGGACGCGATCCCGCAGGACGTGGACGTTGTCGCCGACGAAAAACGCGCCGCGACGCTCGGGCGAGAGGGGCAAGGGGAGGCTCGGCATGGATGGAGCGTACGGCTCCTAGCAGGGCGCCTTCGCCCGGGCAAAGTTGTCGGCGACGTCGGTCAGAAGTCGACGCGCGCCCCGACCTGGAACCACCGCGGCGCGCCGGGGCGGGCACCATAAGGACGGCGGGAGGCGATATAAGCGGTGTCGAGCAGATTCCGCCCGAGACCATAAATCGAAAGCCACTCGACCGGGCGGACGTTCAGCGATGCGTCGAGGAGGAAATAATCGTCCGTGGCCGTGCCGGGCGCGGGTTCGCCTTGCGCGGCGAGCTCGCGCATGCGGCTCGTGTACGTGCACCCGAGGTTGGCGCTCCATCGAGGCATCTCGACCCCGACCGACGCGGCGAACTGGTGCCGCGGCACGTACGGCAGCTCGTCGCCCACCTGCACGTCGCCGAAAATGGGATCGGCGGACTGGAAATCGTTCGTGAAGCGCGCATCGGTGTACGTCCAGCTCAATCGGCCGGGGAGAGTGAGGTCTTTCCGCACCTTGATCTCGCTCTCGGCATACGCCTCGAAGCCGAGCACGCGCGCCTTGCCGCCGTCGAATTGCTGGTCGAGGTTTTCCTGCACGCAGCCCGAGGAGAACGTGCACAGATTCGTGAGGTTCTGGTAGTCGCTGTAGAAGCCGATGATCTCGGCGCGAATACGCTTCGGCGCCCAGCGCACGCCGGCCTCGTAGTTCCAGCTTTTTTCGGGGCGCACGAGGTCGTTTTGCCCGGGCGGGACGGGGGAGAAGCCCTGGTGCACGCCAAAAAGAAGGCCAAAATCACGGGGCAATGCGAGGAACAGGCCCGCGCCCGGGAGGACGACCTGCTGGATGGTCAGGTTGTATTCACCCGTGAGGTGATCGGTGAGCTCGCTGCGGATCGATTCGAGCCGCGCGCCGGCGGTGACCGTGAGGGGGCCCCAGGTCGCGGCGTCGGTGGCGTACATCGCGAGCGCATGGGTGAACGCGTCGTTGTCGGCGGTCGTCTCGGTGGCGCGCCCCTCGGGGATCAAGGCCCCTTCTTCGACCTGGTAGCCATCCTGCGTGTGCAGGCGGCGGATCGAATCATGATGGAGGCGGACGCCATACTCGATTCGATGGGAAACCGGCCCGGTCTTCGGGCGAAACGAGACCGTGGACTGGACACCCTGGGAGACGAAGGCCCGGTCGTTCGGCCCGATGAGCAGCGTCTCGGCGTCCGTGCTCGGGGCAATGGCGCCCGTGAGGACCCCGTAATACACCGCGTTTCGTGGATCGGTCGGGTTCGCCAGCACATCGGCGACGGACGTGCCGCGGAAGGCGTTGACCTTGCTCCAGGCCCTTCGCATGTCGTGGCGATAAGCGACCGTCGTGAGCTCGAGGTTCGGGCGGAAACGCACGCGGTGCGTGAGCTGGAACTGGGTGCGGTTCCAGTCCATCCGATCGAGCCGACTGGCCGCGTAACGCCGGTAAGGGTTGGCCCGGAAATCCGCGTCGCTGAGGCCGAGATAGGTCTCGTTCGACCCCTCGTTTTGATACCCGATCTTGAGCTCGAGCTCGTTCGTCACGGTGTCGATCGGGTCGAAGGTGTATCGCCCCTTCATCATGACGTCGGTCCGGGCAAACCCCGTATCGCCGCCGCCGTCGAGCTCCTTGAAGCCGTTGTTGGCGAGGTGCACGGCCTCGAGGAGGATGCCGTATTTGTCGTCGGCGAGCCCCTGCCGGAGGTGCACCTTGCGTTGCATGTACTGGCCGAAGGAGACGTCGATCATGCCGCGCCGCTCCGAGGGGATGGGCGCGGTGCTCATGTCGATCGCGCCGCCGATGGTATGGGGGCCATAACTGATCGCCGAGGGGCCCTTCACGACGCGCACCGCGTCCATGCGGCCGATGAGCGGGAAGTAATACGCGGCGGGGGCCGAATACGGCGCGGGCCCGAGGAGCACGCCGTCCTCCATCAGCGTGACCTTTTTGCTCCGGTCGGAGACGGCGCCACGAATGCCGATGTTCGGGCGCAAGCCGAAGCCGTCCTCCTCGCGAATGTAGACCCCGGGGACGCTGAGCAGGACCTTGTGGGGATCGTCGTACTTGAAGCGCTGGAGCTGCTTCGACGTCACCACGTGCGCCGACCCGCTGGTCTGCTGGAGCCGCGTGCCGACGACCGAGATTTCAATGGGCTGAGGGGGCTCGGCGCTGGCCGGCTGCGGGGCCGCCGTGTCCGCGGGAGCCGCGTCGCTCGGGGGCAAAGCACCCTCGCTCGGCGGCGGGGCGCCTTGCGAGGCCGGCTCGGCGGCGGTCTGAGCGAGCGCCGCGGGAGCGAAGGAAAAGACGAGGAGGGCAGGGAGCGCGGCGCGTCGAATCAGGGGCGATGCCATGCAAGGGACTCGAGGTGAATGGGAGGTGTCGCGGGGGAGGGTTTGATCCAGGCGGCCTTGGCGAGCCCGTCGGAAATGGAAGCGAGATCAACCGTGGGATCGACGAGCAGCTCGGCCGGGCGGCCATTGAGCGACACGGGCGCGTGGACCCGCACGATCGGGCGGATACCCTCGCGCGCCTCGACATCCTGGGCGATCTGGTGCGCGAGCTTCAGGATGAGGTCCGGCTGCGTGGAGAAATCGCGCTCCTGGCGGCTGTTCAGGTATTTGCGCGGGGGCACCTCCTGCGTGCGTCCCGTGGCCGGGTTCGTCACGAGATAGGTGACGCTGCCGTTCTTTTCGCGGAGCATGACGCGCCAGGAAAAACGGATTCCTTGCTCGTGCCAGAGGACGTTTCCCCCGTAAAGGTGCGTCCGCAGGGGCCAGAGGAGCTGGAAGGCGCAATAACAGGCGACGATCGCGATCCGCGCGCCAAAGAGCGCGGGGCGCGGCGAGGCCACGGGGGCGGGCGCGTCGGGCGCGGGCCTGTGGTGTCGAAAGAAACGGAGGAGGTTCTGGGGCCAGCTCGGCGAGAAAAAGACGAGCGCGGCGACGACCATGATCGCCGGGAACATGCCGATCGGAAAGAGGAGCTTCGTGACCGCGTGAAAGAAGAGGACGACGGCATACGCGGCGACGCGTGTCCGCGGCATCAGCAAAAAGGCCACGACCGTGAGGTCGAAGAGGCAACCCGCCCAGCTCATGGCGAAGGCCACCCACCGCTCGCCGAGCAGGGGGCCGATCACCGGGAGGTAGGTGCGTGACGAGAGCCAGATGTTGAGCGGCTGCGCGTGGAGCAGCCAATCGCTGTTCACCTTGGCGAGCCCGGCGAAGAAATACACGGCGCCCACCTGGAAGCGGAGCAGGTAGGTGCACCACGCGGGCAGGGTCGCGCTCTTGATCTTCGGGAAGAGCCACGCGTCCACCGAATGGGCGCGGTGGAGGGGCATGAAGGAGAGGAGGAGCGCGAGCAGGCTGACGAGGTAATAGTGATTGAGGTAGTTCGTGACGTCGATGAGCTGAATGTAGGTGAAGCCGACGAGGAAAAGGACGATCGCGACGCGATAGAAGAGCCCGAGCGCGACGCAGGCGCTCACCACGGCGAGGCCCACGAAGAGCGCGTGCATCCCGCCGGCAGACATGGGCGCGAGGCCGTCGAAACCCCAGTACGGCAGGAAAACCCGGGGCTTCACGAAGAGCTCGTCCACCCACCCGTAGACGAGGAAACGAATGGCGCTCACGCAGCCGAGCAGCCCGAAGCAGAATCGGAATGCGGCGAGCGCGGTGGCGTCCTTCGGGCTGAGGAGGAGGCGGGCGAGCCGTTCGAGTCGGCCCGCCGCGCCGCCGTCGCCTCGTTCAGTCATTGTCCCCTTCCACGAGCTGCGGGAGCTCCAGATCCAGGACGGAGACGAATTCGGTCTTCAGGCTGTCGGTGATGGTTTTGACAGCGGCATGGAGCAGCTCCACGCTCTTGGGGTCGTTCTGGATCGCCTCGGCGAGATCGTCGGTCTCGATCGCGTCGGCCGCAGCAATGGCTGCATTCACGTCGCCGGTCATCTTGCCCGCGAGCGTCGCGGCGCCGATGGCCGTGAGCACGTCGTCGAAGCCCACGCCTTCGCCGTCCTTGCAACCACTCATCAGCATGCGGAAGCCGATCAGGTTGTTGCGCACGTGGGTCCTCGAGTGATGGGCGAACCGGGACTCGACGGCCTCCGGGCAGGTGGCGCTCGCGCAATCGAGGACGCCGAGCGGGCGCGCGATCTTGAGGTCTTTCACGTGGGTCTCGACGTAAAACATCGCGTCGCTCACCGCGTTGAGGGCCATCTGCTCCGAGGTGTACGCGGAGCCGGTTTCGCCGGCACTCCGCAATTGCGCGCCGAAGTCGCCCTCGCCCGCGCGCCAGGCGCTCGCGAGTTTCTGGGCCGTGGCGGCGATGCCCGCCGAGACGAAGGAGGCATAATGCGCTTTGCGGGCGGCGAGCTCCACCGGGCTCAGCGCGGCCCACGAGCCGGAGGCGTTGATGCCCGATGCCGGGCTGCAGGCGTTGTCCGTGCCCGTATAGAAGAGGAGGTACTCGGCGGCGGCGAGGCCACGCATGTTGATCAGCGCCGTGGTGCCGAAATTGGGGGCCTCGTACGCTTTCGAGACGATGTTCTGGTCGACGAGGCAGCGGCTCACGAGGGGCCATGAATAGAGGGAGTCGCGCAGGCCCTGTCCGCCGGGCATCGTGGTCGGGCCGGCGGGGCCGAACTGGAACAGCTCGGCTTTTTGCCAGATATCGATGGCCTTCGTCCAGGCCTCTTTTGCTTTGGTTTGCCCGGTGGGGTCGGTTTTGGCCTCGGCCGCGGCGGCGTCGAGGGCGACGGCGGCGGACTGGAAGGACTCGAGCAGCTCGAGGTTACACGTGGCAATCGCGTCGAGCAGGGTGGCCCGGGCCACGCCGGGCATTCCGCCGGTCGGATTGCCGCTGCTGCCGCCGGTCGAGGCGGAGGTCGAGGTGGCGTTGTCGTCCGGAGACGCGCGACCGGTCGAGTAAAACGCGATTCGTTCGCAGCCGGCGGCGAGGGCGACGACGACGAACCCGCTCAGGAGCGCTCGCGAGACGCGGTCGCCTCGCAGCCGCCTCGTGGGAGGCTCCGCGCTTTTCGGCGAATTGTTCAGCATGGACATCCTCTACGTTCCGAAGCCCGGTGCCCGGGTAGGGAGGCCGATGCTAGCACGCTTGTCGATGTTGAAAACTACTTTCAAGTACGTTCGCGGTGGAGGCGTGGCTTCGGGGGCGGGCCCCCGGTCCGTCCGTCGAAAAATGTTTTGATGAACACGGATCGGATCCTGATTGTGTGGGCCATGTCGCAAAACGCCGGATGTTTGTGCGGATTCTGGTTGACAACGCCACGATGGTAGATTATCGCACCGAACGTTGTTGAAAACGTCTTTCATTTTCTTTTTCACTTCCGAGGCGCCACCTTGGACTCGACATGAAAGTAACGTAAGGAGCATCGCATAATGAACACGAATACGGGAGTCATCCGCCGCGCCTTGCGCAGCACGCACCTCATCCCCCTCTCGGGTTGCCTGTTGCTCGCGGCGTTCGCAGCCGGATGCGGGGACGACAGCAACAACACGAGCGGCGCGGGCGCCGGAGGCCAGGGCGCGACCGGCGGGACGGGCGGGACGGGCGGGACGGGCGGGACGGGCGGGACGGGCGGGACCGGCGGAATGGGCGGCACCGGGGGCGTCGGCGGCGCGGGCGGCGCAGGCGGCGGGGGCGGCGCAGGCGGGGCCGAGGAAGCAAAGCCCGTTATCGTGCCCGTTTCGGAGGCCGGACACGACCGCCTGTTTGGCGTGACCTTCGATGCGCAGGGCAACATCTACGCGACGGGCGTCTCCGCGCCGAGCACGGCTGCGGACGCGGATTTCTCGACGATCGTCGTCAAATTCCTCCCGACAGGCGAGATTGACACGACCTTCGGCGTCAAGGGCGTCGCCACGCACAACGTGGGTGTCGGGACGAACGGCGAGGTCGGGCGCGGGATCATCGTGCAATCGACCGGGAAGATCGTCGTCGCCGGCACGGTGGAGCACGCGGGCGCGGCAGACGCCCGGGATCGTGATATCGCCGTGACGCGGTTCAACGCCGACGGGACGCTCGATACGAGCTTCGGGACGGGCGGCGTGGTCCTGCTCGATCTGAGCGAGGGCGAGGTCGTGGGCAATACATACGTCGCGGATACGCAGTGGGGCCTCAATGTCTACAAGGACGACCGCCTGCTCGTCGTCGGCGCCCAGAAGGCGCCCGGCCGCACGGACACCGATTTCGCGGTGGTGCGCCTGAGCCCCGAGGGGGTGATCGACGACACCTTCGGGACGAGCGGGGTGACCCTGCTCGACATTGCCCAGCAAGGCGCCACGCCGAAGGCGGGCCGGATTCTCAAGGACGACAGCGTGATCCTCTCGGGATACACGCGGGACGCGGACAACATCGTGAGCCCGGTGGTCTTCAAGCTCGACAGCACGGGCAAATTCGATACGACCTTCGGCGTGGGCGGCGTGTTCAACCAGATCGTGCTCGCTTCGGTGGCCGAGGCGTACGACGTCGTTCCCCAGGGGAAAAACTTCGTCACCCTGGGATATGGCACGAACGGCGGCGCCGAGTCGCTCGATTGGCTCTCGCTCCGCCTGACGGAGACCGGCACGCTCGACACGACGTACGGCAAGGATGGCTTGACCCGGATCGACATGGCCGGCAACAACGACAATGGGCGCGCCCTGGTCGCGCTCGCGGACAATCGCCTGCTCCTCGTGGGCGGCGGCAGGCCCGCGACCGACAACGCCGACGCAATGGTCGCCATCCTGACCGAGGCCGGGCAGCCCGACACGAGCTTCGCCCCGAATGGCTTCAAGCAATACGATCTCGGCGGCGCGACCGATTTCTTCTGGGCCGTGGCCCTCTCGCCCGACCAGACGCGCGCGGCCATCGTCGGCACCAAGGCCGTGGCGATGGGAGCCCTCGGGAACGACGACGGCGCCCTCATGGTCCTGCCCGTCGGCCCCTGACCGAGCCCGCTCGGCGGGCCTAGGTCCGCAAGACCACCCCGCCCCCGAGCGCATCCACCACCCGCACACCCCCCGGCGGAAAACCGAGCGCCACGAGCCGCGGCGCGCCCTTCGGTTGCGTATGATATCGCTTCCACACGGGGGAAACGACGCCGCCGTGCCGCCGGAAGACCTCACGCTCGGTGACGAGCCAAGGCATTCCCTCGTCGTCGAGGCCCATGGCCACCGGAATGCCCTCGGCTTCGGAGGCCTCGACCGCAGAGCCCCCGCGGTCGAAGCGCATCATGATTCCCACGCCCGCGGCCCAGGCCTCCCCCTCGGCGCCCGCCACGCAGAGGAGCAAGGCGGGTTTGTCATTCAAGCTCGCTGCGGACGAGCGGACCTCCTGGTCGTATCCAATCCACAAGGCGCGCGCTTTTTTCCCGCGGAGGCTACCCGCGACGAAAAAGCCGAGCGGGCCCGACGCCACGGCGGCCACCTCACCGCCGAGCGGCAAGAGGAGCGGCTCGGCCCAGTGAATGCCGTCATTCGAGAGCCATAACTCCGGCCCACCCTCGCCCGCGTCCGCCGTCACCACGCCAAAAGCGCGTCCGTCGCCGAGCGCCGCCACGATCTCACCGACCGGTCCCCCGTCCGCGCGACGTGGAGGCATCCCCTGCACGAACGGGTCGCCTCGCTGCAAAAGGACGTGGAGAGGGCCCACGAGCGCGATGCCGCCGCCCGGGCCACGGACGAGCCACCGCGTCGCGGCGATCTGCGCCCGAAAGGGCCTCGGGACGTCGATCGAGAACGTACGCGGCTCCTTTTTGGACAAACCATGGAGCTCGCTGCCGGAGCGCGCGAATCCCCAGGGGCCCGGGAGGAACACCACGCCGCCCGGTTCGAGCAGGAGCGGCTTTTCGCTCACCATACGTGGCGGGGCGAGCGCATCCATGGCCGCGAAGACCTCCTCCTCCGACGGCAAAATGCGCGTCTTGCGGAACAGAGTCATGGGCTGGTGCTCGCGCGCCGCCATTTCGATCCATCGCGCCGCGGCCGCCTCGAGGGGGGGCAAAAGCGCCTCGGCAAAGGCGTCGATCGAGGCGAACCGGGGAGGCGCGCCCTCGAACATCGACGCGCCGAGGAGCTTTCGTGCGTGGTGCTGGTAGACCCGGGCCCCTTCGAGGTCCCACGTGCCCTCCGGCAGCACCGGCGAGGCGCCCTGCCGGAGCGCGAGATCGATGGCGCCGAGCAGCTCCTCCGCGACCAGAAAGCCGCGGTGCAGCTTCTTCGCCGTGCGCAGGCAACGCCGCTCGCCCATGTACCAGGACGGCATCGAGCGGCACCATTCCTCGCCCGTCAGCATGAACCAGAGCGTCGAGGCGAGCGCGTGCACGTCGGTCCAGGGTCCCACGATCGGATTGCGTTGCGAGGGCGCGACGGACGAGAGCGCCTGCTCGGGCCCACCATAACCCAGCGTGATTCCTTGCACCGTCGCGAGCGCGAGGCCGTCGACCCGCGCGATACCACAATCGGCGATCTTCGGCGTCTCGTCGTCGACCGGGCCAGAGACGAATACGTTGTCGGGCTTCAGGTCGCGGTGGATGATGCCGAGGCGGTGGAGGACACGCACGCCCTCGATCATGCCGCGGGCGAGCCTGTGCGCGCGCACCGGGTCCACGCCCGTCTCCCGGGCCTTGCCGACGCGATCGGTGAGCGTCGCGCCGTCGCTCGAGCCCTCGACGTATTCGAGCGCGATCCAGGGGAGCACGAGGGGCGGCTCGTCCGAGA
>JANMGF010001531.1:0-1102 GCA_031374535.1 Polyangium sp. (in: bacteria) | reverse complement strand
TGAAAACGGGCCCTCCCCCGGGCCGATCCGTTCTCGTGGGGCTTGCCTCGACGCGACGTTTGCACGACGTGCCCCGAAACTGGTAAGGAAATAATCATGGAACGTGTCCTCTTCATCGCGGCCGCGACGGCCGCGCTCTTTGTCGCCTGCGGAGCGCCGCCTCGCTTTCAGGACATGCGCACGCCGTCCGGCGAGTTCTGCACGGATATGCCCATCTACGCGGGCAAGACCCAGCCCGAGCGCGAGTTCCATCGCCTCGAGCCGATCCAGAGCGAGCCCACGGCCCGCACCGAGCCGGAGCGCCTGCGATCGCTACGCAAGGCGGCCTGCTTCGCGGGCGGTGACGCCGTGATCGAGGCGGTCGAGGACGAGATCCGCCTGCCGGATGCATCGTACGGCAAGGTCGCCGCGGGGACGGCGATCGTCTGGACGCGCAGGGAAGGGGCCGACGCGAGGCCGCTCGACCTCGGCGCCAAGACCGGCGCGGAGAAGGCGGAAGGCGAGACGACGCCGACGCCGGAGGCCACGGCGCCGAAGGAGCCGAAGCCGGTGGATACGTCGGTCGAGGTGAAGTCGCCGCCCCCGCCCCCGCCCCCGCCTGCGATGGCGACCGCGACGGCAACCGCGACGCCCACGCCCGCGCCGACGACGACGTCCACGGGCACGACGACGAAGACGAAGACCACGACGAAGACGACCACGAAGAAGTAGCCGCCCGCCGGGCTGTCACGAACGAGGTCGCGCGCGAGCCCTCCGCGAGAGGAGGGCCGTCCGTGGCCTCGTGTCCATTTGTGCACAAAGGATTCGCTCGCCCGCGCCCACCCGAGGGTGACGCGCGGGCGAGGCGGGGGGCGCCTGTCGTTTGTCGGAGGAGCGCCCCCCTCGTGATCTCTTCGGTGCAGCAGGCTTCGGCGTCGTCGTCGCCTTCGGCGTCGTCGTCGCCTTCGGCGGCGTGGTCGGGGCGGGGGCGGGCGCGGGCGACTTCGGTTGCTCGGGCGCAGCCGGTTTGTCCTTGCCCTCCGGTGCCTTGGGTGCGTCGGGCAGGTTCTGCTGCCCGGAGCGCGGCAGATTGGTGCCCGGCAGTGTGCCCTGGCGCGGCTCC
>JANMGF010001498.1:0-7647 GCA_031374535.1 Polyangium sp. (in: bacteria) | reverse complement strand
ACCGCCACGAGAACCGTGCTTGCGAGGTGAAGGTGCTTCATGCGAGTGATCGTACACGAACCGTCCCCGGTCGGTCAAGACGAACCGTTTGCCCGTGCGGACTGGGGCAAACCCCAGGGTTCGTCCAGGGAGCAACGGTCTTAAAAGCAAGGAGCTGCCCCCCGACTTCCTTTTCATGTCCGCGTTCCCGGACGCGAGCGACGAAGCCGGGGACGACGACGACGGGACCCGCCGGGTCATTGCTCGTAGGCGGAGCGAGCCCGCGCGGCGCGAATCGGCCACTGTAGCTGACCGATATAATCACCCGGTAGGTCTGGCTCGTCATCCATGCCCACGTCGATCGGCGCATCTCCAGTTACCCGCAGCGCAGTGCCGAAGAGGTGATCCCATACGGACAGGATCGCGCCGTAGTTGCCCTGCACCTGCTCATAGAGGCGCTGGTGATGCCATCGATGCAGCTCCGCAACGGCGAACACGTACCGCAGCATGCCCGCGCGGGAATCGATGTTCCCGTGCTGCAGGAGCAGGTGGATCGTGATCGCTGCCATGTAACAGGCGACCACCGTCGGAGGCGCGCCCGTCAGCCCGAGCGCCAAGAGGCCCGGCGTCCCCTCCAGGAGCTCGTGCAAGAGGTGCCGGCGCTGCCCGTTGAGCCAGTAAAGCCGCCGGGGGCTGTGGTGGATCGCGTGCAAGCGCCAGAGGAAGGGGACCGTGTGGCTGGCGCGGTGGATGGAATAAAGGCCGAGGTCCAATATCGCCGCACCGAGCAAGAACTGCCAGACGAACGGCCAGCTCGACGGCCAGACGCCGAGCGCTCCGCCCGTCCTTGCATGCACCTCCGCGTAGAGAGCGGCCGACGCCTGGTTGACCGCGAGGTTGCCGGCGAAGTGACAGATGTCCGTCCGCGTATCGCCGTGATCCCGTTGCCAGATAGGAGAGTGTGGCCACCGGCGCTCGAGCGCCATCACGACCCATGCCGCGGCGACCAGCACGACGGGGCCGACGCGCCAGTAGGACACGCCTGCTGCCACGCCGCCGACCACGATGGCTGTGCCGCCTCCAAAAACGATCCCCGCGCCACACGTTGAAGGCGGAGCCAGCGGACGTATGGCCGCAGCGGGATCCCAACGGTCTCCGTGAAGAGATGCGACAGGCGCCCCGGGGAGATACCCGCCTGCGCTGCGAGCTCCTCCAGGCGGATCGGGCCATCGAGCAGGTCGGGCAGGCCGCGAAGGACGCGCGTGATGGCGGGGTGCACGGGCCGGGGACGCGCGGCCCGCGGCGCGAGGCGCGAAACGATGTGGGAAGCGAGCCCGTCGGCCTCCGTCCACGTCTGCGGCGCGGGCGCCGAAAGGCCCACCAACTGGGCTTCCGCCACTTGTCTCCAGGCTTCCGCCGACGCGTGCGGTACGACGAGCTCTCGCAGTCTGCGACCCGCGGGCCCGTCAGGGTCAACGTACACCAGCACGACAAACGGAGAGGGCGCGAGGATGACGTGCGGCGCGTCCGGCGGGATGACGGCCAGGTTGCAGGGGGCCGGCACCTCTTCGGCGGGCCCGAGGAGCAACGGGTGCTCGACCGCGAGCACAATCTGGAAAGCGTGGTGCGCGTGCAGTTCCGTCGACCCCACGGGGCCCGCGTAGACGAGCCGGTCGCGACCCATGAAGAGGCGCCCTTGCCAGCGGTGCTGAACCCGCGCGAAACGAGCGTCGGTGGTCATGGTTTCATGTTCACCGTTCCTCCCCCTGAACTGGAAGCGTATCACATCGGGTTTGCCCCGGGGCGACGACGACGAGGCACGGCGCCCCCCATCGAAGAAGGGCAGATGGACAGAACCCACGTCGCTTGCACGATCATGCGACCAGTAAATCGGCTGGGTCCCCCTCCAGGTCCAGGAAATGTCCCTCCTCGCGACCCTCCTCCGCCGCTCGCAATACGGCCGCCAACAACAGCAAGATTTTCCGCACCGTCGGCGAGCGCAAGGCCTTCACCGACAAGTTCAATGCCCTCCGCAAGGCCACCCTCGGCAAGCTCCTGGAGATGCCGCACAAGATCACCTCCGAGGCCCTCCCCAGTGATTTCGCCGAAAAGCTGCACCAGACGGCCCTCGAGAAAGAACAAACCGAGGCCGCAAAGAAGCTCACCCGGGAGGAGAAGAGGGCCGAGCTCGAGGCCGCGCGCAAGGACGCCGCGGAGAGAGCGAAACGCGTGAAAGAGCTGGAGGCCGAGCTCGACAAGGAGTGAGGGTGCGTCGGGGAGACACGCCCCCTTGCGCGTGGGCAAACTCACCCGACTGCGTGCTTTGTGCGAGGTGCGCCTGAGGGGTTGTCAGCGACGTGGTTTTTCGGCGATGCTTCGCGCCGGTTCGAGGAGGACAACAAAAGGGAGCCCGACCATGGCCCAACAGCTTGCCGGTGAGAGCATCGCGAAAGGGGCCGAGGAGGTGGCGGCGGGAAAGCCGCCCGCCGCTCGGGGGCCGAGGGAGCCGGGGGAAGGTGAAGTCGTAGGACCTCCCGTCACGCCGGCCTGCGAGCAGAGGCTCGCCGAGCTCGGCGCCTGGTGTTTGGAGCTCAGCACGTCTCCCCGGTGCGAGCTGCCACCCTCCGTGGAGGACTGTAACCGGCTCGGGGAAATGCTCCTGGGCATCTGGGAGGCGAGCGACGCCATGGGCCCGTCCGGCCTCTTGCGGGAGTCGCCGGCCCAGCGCCGCTTCCAGGAGGTCGTGGGAGGTTTTTTCTGGCAAAGCCCCATCATCCACCGCTGCTTCGCCAAACCACGGGGGTACGCGGGCGACTTCTTGATGATGGAGGACGTCTATCGGAACGTCCCCAAGGGCACGACGGCCCTCGGGCGCTGGATGGACCGATGGGTGCTCGACCAGTCCGGCTTCGTGGCGGTCCGCGATCGCCGGGACAAGCTCAGGTCGTTGCTCCGCGACGAGTGGGCCCGCGACGCCCGGCACGTCATGAACGTCGCCTCGGGGGCCGCCTCGGAGCTCTCGGATGTCGTGCACGAATTGCCGTTCCGGGAGATCACGCTGCTCGACCAGGACCAGGGCGCCCTGTTTGCCGCGGTCGCGGCGCTGGGACGCGGCATGGATCCCGGCAACGTGCGTACCTGGTCCGGCTCCGTCTTTTCGCTCATTCGCGGCAAGACGACCGCGGTCCCCGGTGCCCAGGACCTCATCTATTCCATCGGCTTGTACGACTACTTATCGCCCAGATTCGCGACGGCGCTCACGGCACGGCTGTGGCTCAGGCTTGCGCCGGGGGGCCTTCTGGCGCTGGGCAACTTCAACGGGCACAGCCCCATGCGCCGCTTCATCGAGGCGGCGATGGACTGGTACCTCGTGTACAGGGACCCGCCGGAGATGATGGGGCTCGTCGCTGGGTTGCCGGACGTCGAGGGAGCGGAGGTCTGGACGGACCGGACCGGCTGCCTCCACCTGCTGCTCGCCCGCAAGCGAGGGGCGCGTCCGCGTCCCAGCTCACCACCGTGAATGAACGGTGAAGTCGGTCCCGGCGTCGTTGTGGACCGTCGCGGTGACCGTGGCGTCCACGCTGCTCACGAGCTTGTACGCGATCCTGTAGACCGCGACGGTGAAGGCAGGGCCGAACAGGTCCCCTTTGAAGACCACGTCGGCCGAGGTTTCGCTCGTCTTCGTGTACACCCGCTCGCCGAAGCTCGCGGCCAGGGTGTAGGCATAAGGGCCGTTCGAGACCAGCGCTTGCGGGTTGCCCTTGCCAAACATCGCCAGCATCTTGCCCACCGGGGACTCGAGCAGGGAGCTGAAGGCGTGCTCGCCGCAGTCCATCATGATCTCGTTGCAGCTCAGGCCGAGCTTGGGCTCGTCGATCAGGCGCCGCGCGACCTTGAGGAGCGAGGTCACCGGGTACCAGAAGAAGGTCCGTATGGTCTTGTCCCCCGTCACCTGCTTGCGGATGGGGTTCACGATCGAGGCGCCGTAAGCCTGGCCGAGGTGGCTCAACGCGCCCTCGAGCACCATGCCGAGCATGTTGTCGGTGCTCGCTGCCAGCGCGATCCGTTTGTCAAGCATCTCCTTGGAGTCCATCACCCGTCCAGGTCCTTTCCGAGGCACGAAGAGGCCGCAGCTTACACGAACCCGCACCTCTGCAACCATCCCGCGTGTCCTGCCCATTGCCGAGCCAAACCGCGACGACCGCATCGTGACCGACTGCATGGCAAAGGGAGAGGGAAAGGGAGAGGGCGGGCCGGCTCCACGAAACAAACTTCCCCCCCGCCCGGACTTGTCGAACAATACCACGCGATGAAGCCGCGCCAGAGGCGAGCACTTTTGCTCTCCGGGGTCCTCCTCGGGATCGCCGGCGTCCTCGGCGCGCTCGCAGAGCCCTCGGTGCGTGCTTCGCTCTCGGCAGGCTACCGCGCGTTCCGCGATCCGAAGCTGGTCAAAAGGCCCGAAACCGTCGAGCCGCGCGCGCCGTCGTCGACGAGGCGCGCGCCTGGCGAGGAGGAGGACCGGCTCCTCGACGCGGCCATCGCCAAGGACTTCGAAAAAGCGACGGACACCGACCTCGACGATCCCGAGGGCGCCGCGCTCGCCACGCTCTCGATGCCGGATCTACGGATCCCGATCACCCGACGCACCATGCGTTTCGTGCGTTTCTTCGGGAAAAGCGAGGGCGGACGCGCGATCTTCGGCGACCGCTACCAGCGGAGCGGCCGCTACCGCCCGATGATCGAGCACGCGCTGCGCGAGGCGGGTTTGCCCGAGGATCTCGTGTGGCTCGCCGCGGTCGAGAGTGGCTTCGATCCACGCGCGGTCTCGCCCGCGGGCGCGGCGGGGCTCTTCCAGTTCATGCCCGAGACGGGCGCGCTTTACGGGCTCGATCAGTCTCCGTGGGTCGACGAACGCAGGAGCCTCCGGCGCTCCACGGTGGCCGCCGTCGCGCACCTCCGGGACCTGTACGAGCGCTTCGGGCGCTGGGATCTCGCGCTCGCGGCGTACAACGCGGGGATCGAGACGGTGCTCCGGGGCATGGCCCGCGTGGCGGAGACGCGCCCGGCCGGCGCCCCGCAGACGCCCGTGGGTTTCGCCGAGCTCGCGCAGCAGAAGCTCTTGCCGGAGGAGACGGCGAACTACGTGCCGCAGATCGTGGCGTTCGCGATCGTCGCCGGCAACCGCGCGCGTTTTGGCCTCGACGGGTTCCACGCCGATCCCTCGCTCGAGATGGGCGAGATCGCCGTGCCCGAGGGGACGCGCCTGCGCACGATCGCGCGCTCGGCCGGGATCCCGACGCGGCTACTCCGCGAGTACAACCCCGAGCTTTTGCGGGACCGCACCCCGCCTTTCGGGGGCGACTACATCATCCACCTGCCGGCGGAGCGCGTGCAGCAGACGCTCGCGGCGTTCCCGGCCTACCTGGAGCACGAGCGCGTCGACGATCCGAGCATGGATCCGGCCGCCGAGCAGGCGACGGCGATGAGGGCCCCGCGGATCGAGGAGGTGACCGAAGGGGACGACGAAGAGGGCCCCTTGCCGCCGCGCCCTTCGCCGATCGGCAAGAACCGCCTGCCCCAGTTCGTCCTTCCAGGACAGGCCCCGGGCGCGCTCAGCATGACGAGCCTCGGCCCGATGGGCGCGAAGTTGCCGTACGTGACCGTGGGCGGCGACGTCGGATGGCAACCGAACCGGCCGAGGGATCCGCTCGCGGTCTTCGCCACGGAGGAGCGCCGTTCGCCCTCGGCCGCGGCGAAGGGGCTCGGGGGCGCGGCGCTCGAAAAGCAGCTCGGCTTCATCCCGGCGCCCGCGAAGATGGAGCCTCCGCCCGATCCCTTCCAGCGGTTCGTGCTTCCGAACGGCGTGGCGATGCGCGTGCGGGAAGACGCCTCGGCACCGCGCGTGGCGATCACGATCCGCATCGCGCCGGACGAGGGGAAGTTCGCCGGGACGAGCGACGCGCCGGGCGAGAGGGGGGCGGGCGAGACGCGGCACACCCTCACGGTGAACAAACGCGACCTCGACCTCGGCCTCGAGCTCGCGGCGGGACGTCTGCGGCTTTTGCTGGGCGAGGCGTCGGGCACGCAGCTCGCGAGCTTGCGGCGCTTCTCGTCGTTGCCGCGGCGGCGCGCGCTGGAGACGATCGCGTACGGTCCGGCATGGCTCGCGCTCGGCGACGCGCTTTTCCCGGCGGGTCACGCGCTCGAGGGCCACGTGCTCGGCGCACGCGAGGACGCGACGGTGGCGCGGGATCTCTTGCTCGCGGAGGTGATGGCCGCCGAACGATCGCCGACGCGGGCGTCGGTCACGGTGATCGGCGATGTGACGCGCATGCGGATCGAGGATCTCGCCAAGCGTGTGTTCGTCGGCATGCCCGGGGCCGCGGATGCCTCGCCGATCGGCCCGCACCCGCGCGAGGAGCGGATCGTCGTACCGCAAAATGTGCCGGCGGCGCGGGCGCTGTATGGCTGGATCGCGCCGGGCGAAGAGGAGGCGCGGGATCACGCGGCGATGCGCGTGGCCATGTGGATCCTGTCGAGCTCGAAGGGCGGGCGGCTCGATCGCGCGCTCGTCGAGAAGGGGTATGCCGCGGAGGTGCGCGCGGTGCTCGACGCGGGCCATCGGGCGAGCGTGGCTGCGGTCGAGGTCGTGCCCGCGGTGCCGCATGATCTTGCGGCGGTGGAGATGCGGCTCGATGCGGAGATCGACGCGTTCGTCCAGGCAGGTCCCTCGGGCGTGGAGATCGCGTACGCGGTCGCGCACCTGAAGGCGGGGCTCAAGAAAGAGATCGCCAGCCAGCGGGGGCAGGTCGTGGAGAACGCTCCGAAGTTCGCGAACAGCGCGCGGATCCGCGAGGCGCTCGCGCCCGGATCGGCGGAGGCGCTGATCGTGGAGCTCGATAAGATGAGCGTGCAGACGGTGAGGAACGCAGCGCGAAGGACGCTCGCGCGGGGGCACCGGGTCGTGGTGACGACGGCGCCCCGGTAGGCGAGGCTCAGCGCTTCACGGCGGCGGCCGTGTTCTCCGGCGGCAGCTCGAAGGTCTCGATCGTCTTCAAGAGCTCGTCCGCGACGCTCGCGAAGAGCTCCGTCCGGGCGAAGGCGATCACCTGGAACGCTCGATCGCCCCGCGCGAAGAGACCGTAGTAGTACGCGAGCTGCATCCCTTCGCTGGTCGCGCGGACGCGGAGCAGGCGTGCGTTTTTCGGGTCCGTGCGCAGGGGCTCGCGGGACTCGATCGTCGCCTGCAAACGCTCCTTGATCGAGTCCGACACCGCGTCCACGTACTTCTCGAGATCCACCACGGCGCCCGGCGCGTGCTCGGCCACCACGAAGAGGTGCGCGTCTTTGTCCGGACGAACGAGCCAGCGATCGGCGAGCGGGTTGTCCTTCTTCGCCGCCTCGTCCTTGCGCAGAAACCAGAGCGCGCCGGGCGGCGTCAGGCCGTATCCCACGGAGACACCCGCGAGCTTGCCAGGCGGCAAGGGCTCGACGTCGGCAGGCATGCCTGGCTTCTCGTCCGTCGGCAGCTCGAACGACTCCACGAACGCGCGCAGCTCGGCTTCGACCGCGGGGAACGACTTCTGCGGCGCGAACGCGAGGACCTGGTAGCCGCGCTCGTACGTCGCGACGACGGCCGTGAACGACTCGATCTCGATCCCGCTCGGC
>JANMGF010001459.1:0-7980 GCA_031374535.1 Polyangium sp. (in: bacteria) | reverse complement strand
TGCACGTTGCCGGCTCTCCGCTTATCATCCATCGTGGCGAGTGGCACGCGATTGCTGCCCGCTGGCGGCGGACCACCCGTCGGCGTCGCTCCCGAAATCGCGTCAAAGACCAACTCACCGTGAACGGAGACGGCGGACGATGCTTCGATCTCGAACAACGCGCCGTGAACCACTGGGTCAAGGCGCTGTCGGGTTGCCAGCGCACCCACCCCCACGCCACTTGAATCGCCTCGCGCCGCAGCTCGGCCCGTCCCGCTTTGCTGATGCCTTGGTCCTGCACACGCTGGTCACTGCGGTAGGGCACCGGGACCAACCCGGTGAGCGCGCCGAGTTGCCGCCCATTCGCAAACGTCCGCGTGCCGAACAGCTCCGCACTGAACACCGCCGCACTCGTCTCGGCGACCCCGCGCATCCGACACAGCTGCCGTGCGACCTCCGCGACCCGATCGGTGCCGGTCGCGATCCAGGCGCCACGTGAACGACGCATGAGCGGCAAAAGCGCGGAGATCAAGCCGCCTGGGGCACGGACGATGCCGTTCGGCGTGCTCACGAACGGCGCGCGCGCGCTCACGATGGTCACGCGAGGGGCGTGTTGATGCATGGAGGGCGTCCATGCGAAAGGGGTGCCGTCGTGGGCGGTTGGGCGCAGAAAGCGAGCGCGGCGCGGGATTTGCTCCGATTTGTTCGCAGCGGCCGCCCGTGTGATAGGGTCGGAGATCGAGGAGATATCGTCCGTGCGGCCCCATCGCTTCGCTCCGATCGCCACCGTCGCCACGCTCGCGCTCGCGCTTCTCGCCCATCGCCCTGCGTCCGCGCAGACGGCCGAGGAGAGGGCGGCGGCGCGCTCGCTGGCACAGCAAGGCGCCGAGGCTCTCCAGAACAAGAACTACGGCGAGGCGATCGATCTTCTCGGCCGGGCCGAGGCCATTATCCACGCTCCGCCACACCTCTTGCTGATCGGTCGCGGGCAGGTCGGCCTCGGCAAGTTGGTCCAGGCGCGCGAGACGTTCCTCAAGATCATCCGCGAAGAGCTCGCCGCGAGCGCGCCGCCGGCCTTCAAACGAGCCCAGCAGGACGGAAGGGACGAGCTTGCCGCGATCGAGCCCCGCATCGCCTCACTCCGCATCGTGCTCGCGGGACCAGGCGCCGCCGAGGCGGCGAGGGTGACGGTCAAGCTCGACGACCAGGCCGTTACGTCCGCGCTCATCGGTGTGCACCGTCCTATCGATCCAGGCAAACACCTCGTGACGGCGACCTCGGCGGGGCGCAGCCCGGTCACACAGGAGGTCGCGCTCGGCGAGGGCGAAAAGAAGGAAGTCTCGCTCCAGGTCGAGGCGCCCACGGCAGACGCGGGTGGGACGGGAGGGACCGGACAAACCGGCGGCGCGGTCGGGCCATCTCAGTCGGACAAACCCCAGGGACCCAACACGCTCAAGTACGTTGGCATCGCTGGCATGGGCCTCGGGGCCGCGGGGCTCGTGGTCGGCGGCGTGTTCACGGGCCTCTTCGTGCAGAAGTCGGGGGAGGCGGACGAGGCCTTCACCAAGTGCCCGAAGCCGTGCCCTGCGGATCGACAGGCGATGATCACCACGCTCGACGAAGCGGCGGCCTCACGCGGGACGGTCGCTGCGATTGGTCTCGCGACCGGAGCCGTGCTGCTCGGGGGCGGCGTCGCGTTGTTCCTGATCAGCGGCAAGAAGCAGGACAAACCTGCGGCTGCGATGGTCGTGCCGTACGTCGTGCCGAACGGCCTGGGCCTCGTCGGCCGGTTCTGATCCCCGTTCGGCGAGACGGTCTGCGCGGGCTAGTACCCGAAGTCGCCGGTCGTCCCGCCCTTGTTGGGCTTGTTCGTCCCCGTCGCGGAGGGCTTGGGGAGCGGACCGCCGAGGGCTTTGTTGGTCCCGAAGGGCGCGGCCGAGGCGGGCGCGGTGGGCACGGCGCTCGTGGTCGGCTCTGCGGTCGTCGGCGGCGTGGGGTCGACGTCCGGAGCTGCGCTCGCGGTGGGGACCGCGGGCGGCGTCACCACGGTCGTCGCGACGGGCGGCGTCACGGTCGTGGTGGCGCTCGGGATCGAACCGCCGGCCGGCGACGGGTCTTTCTTGCTGAACATCAGGTACCCCGCGACGCCCAGGCCCGAGAGCATGACGAACCCGACGAGCCCGCCCACGATCACGCCTGCGCGCGAAGGCTTCGGCGGCGCGGCGCCCGAGGTGTTGCCCCAGGCGTTCGCCGTGGCGTGGGATCCGTCGAGGGAAGGAGCGGTTTGTCCTTGTCCCGTGACGCCCATCCCGGGCTGCGACGTCGCGAGGCCGACGCCGGGGATCATGCCGGGCAGCGGCGTCGCCATCATCGGGTTCGGAGAGGCGAGCATGCCGGGCGGCTGGGTCGGAAAACGTCCGCCAGGGGCGACCCCGTACCCGCCGCGCGCCGCCTGCCACGCGAGGAGCGTGTCCTTGAACTCGGCGCAGGACTGGAAGCGGTTCACCTGCTCGCGCGCCATGGCGCGCTGGATGATCATCGAGAACTCGGGATCGAGGTCCGGGACGAACTGCTGCGGCGGCGGGGGAAGCTCGAGCGCGATCTTGAAGAGGAGCTCGTTGAACGTCTCGGCGCGGAAGGGGACCTGCCCCGTCGTCGCCTGGTAAAGCACGACGCCGAGCGCGTAGATGTCGCTGCGCGCGTCGACGACGGCCATGCCACGCGCCTGCTCGGGGGACATGTAGTAGGGCGTGCCCACGACCGATCCGGCCCGCGTGACGTTCATCTCCTCGCCGCCGAGCTGCGAGAACTTCGATACGCCGAAGTCGAGGATCTTGATGAAGTCGGTGCGTCCTGCCTTGTTCGGCAAGATGAAGATGTTGTCGGGCTTGAGATCGCGGTGGATGATCCCCGCGGCGTGCGCGGCGCCGAGCGCGTCGAGGACCTGCGCCATGAGAGGGATGCTCTGCGCCGGCGGAAGGCGGCCGGATTTCTTGATCCGGGCGCTCAAGGTCTCGCCGTCGAGGTACTCCATCACCATGTAGCGGGACTCGTCGGGCAAAACCCCGAGATCGAGCACCTCGCAGATGTGCTCCGAGCCGATCCGCCCGGCGGCCTGGGCCTCGCGTTCGAAACGAGCGACGGTCTCGCCGGAGCCGGAGACGCTCGCGTGCAGCACCTTGATGGCGACGCGGCGCCTGATCCGCGTGTTCTCGCCCTCGAAAACCGCGCCCATCCCGCCCGTCCCGAGGAGGCGGACGATGCGGTATTTGCCGTCGATGATTTCGCCGGGGGTGAGGGTCATCGGCTCATCGCTCGCGAGAAGCGGAAGGAATCCAACACGTCTTGAGCTTACCACGGGAATGGGGGCCGGGCCCAGGAGGCGGGTGAGGAGAAAAGCGCGGAGCCGAGCCCCCAATCCCGTGATCAACGTTTGGGGGCTCCGCAGCAGAGCCGCTGTGCCCCCAATCCCCCTTTGCCGTCAGCGAGCCTCTTCGTGTTAAGGTCGGCCCGTATGTCGCTCTACGAGCTGTCGATCGACGACGCCCACCTTCGCGAGGCCGAGAGGCTCACATCGCTCGAAGGAAGGGGCTTTCCGACGCTGGTGACTCGGTGGGAGTCGCGCCTGTTCGATCAGCCCTGGTCCACGACGCTGGTGCTCGATTACACGATCCCTCTGCCTCCGCTGCCTGCCTCACAGGCATCGTTCATCGAGGTGAGGATCGCGGCCTTCACGGGCGGCGCGCCAACGAAGTTCCTCTACTTCGGCACCGAGATGAACGCGAGCGTCCCCCGCATCGGGCCCGAGATGGAGAACCAGATCGGGTGGGCCAAAATCTTCCAGGAATACCGGCTGGACGAACACACGTCGCCGGTCCCGTACCTGAAGCTCATCCAGACGACGCCGCGCATCTACGGCGCAGGCGCGCAGGACTACTACAGCCCCGCCATCAAGGTGGAGCGGTACGACGGCAACGCGTCGAGTGACAACCTCGCCGATCTGTTCCCGACGACGGTGGCGAACCTGCCCTGCGTGAAGGGTCATCTGCTCACCGATCCCTCGGCCGGACTCTGGGCGGGCGCGCGGTACGTCGGTCAGACGTCGATCGCGATCCTGCGCCAAGGCAAGGTCGTCGGCATGCACCGCCGGATCGGACGCACGGACAAGGACGCCGTGCCGCCGGAGATCAAGCGGCGTGATCCGAAGCTCGACGTGCTGAAGGAGTGGGTGTCGATCGATCTCGGCGCGAGCACGACGGTCGTGGCGCTTCGCGGCGATCGCAGCGCGCCCGAGCTCGTGCGGATGGGCGCGACGAACGCTCCCGTCGTCTCGGCGGACTACGAGAACCCGACGGAGATCTCCTTCGAGCAGCTCGGGCGCACGCTGAAGGCGTGGCGCGACCGCGTCATCCTGCCGATGACCCGCTGGGGCGAGGTGACCATCGGTCACGCGGCACGCGCGGCACGCAAGCGCGGCGCCGAGGACTCGCTGGCGATCGGCGCGGCGACGCTCACGCACCTGCCGATGCTCCGCGAGCGCATCGATCGCAAGGAGAAGATCTCCCTGCGCGGTCGTGGTGATCCGGAGACGCAGGAGACGCTCAAGAAGCCTGCGCCGCCCATCATCGACGAGGACGGGATCGGCGCGCACGATCCCTTCGATCCGATCGAGCTCTACGCCTACTACATCGGCCTGCACGTCAATCACCGCACGCGCGGCATCCACACGCGTTACCTCGTGGCGATGCCCTCGGGCTGGAACGAGGATCGGCGCAAGAGCGCGCTCGTGGCCGTGCGCCGCGGCATCTTCCGCAGCTTGCCCGCCGGCATGCTCGAGTTCCACGACATGGACATGCTGAACGTGATCGACGCGGGCCCCGCGGCGATCCCCTTCGCGGCCTTCGCGTTCCGCGCGTTCGCCGTCCAGCCGAAGCCGGATCCCGTTCCGTTCGTGGCCATCGACGCCGGCGCGAGCGAGACCGGCGTGGTCTTCGGCCTGTTCCGCAACGCCAAACCCGACGAGCAGATGGAGGGCGGCTACGAGCGGATGATCGAGTACCTCGAGCCGACGAGCATCCCGTGGTTCGGCGGCGAGCGCATCTTGCACAGGCTCGCGTATCGCATCTACGTCGCCGCGGAGGCGCAGGTGGGCGCGGCGCGTGTGCCCTTCGATCGTCCGAGCGAAGAGCCGTCCGTGGGCGCGCTCGAGCACCTGCTCGTCGCGAGCCCCGAGGGTCGCGCCAACGTCGAGGTCGTGAAGGACGCGATCCGGCCGCTGCTCGAGGGCGGCGAGGCGCGCCTGCCCAAGGCCATCAAGCTCGCCACGCTCGACGGCCCGTTCTTCGATCTGCCGATCGAGGTCGATCGCCACGCGATCGCGGGCGCGATCGACACCTGGTTCACCGAGGCGGTCGAGCATGTCCGCGTAGGACTGGAGAAGGCGCTCGAGAAGATCGGGCGCGATCCGGATCCTTACGACGGCCTGCGCGTGATGCTCGGCGGGCGCATGAGCATGCATCCCGCGCTCTTCGACAAGCTCACACAGACCTTGCCGCGCAACGTGAAGATCCATCGCTTCATCGAGCCCGACCGGTTGAACCTCGGCGCGCCGACGGTGAAGACGGCGTGCGCGCTCGGCGCCCTCGCGATGCGCTTCGAACGTATCGGCGCGAGCGTGCGCGCCGAGAAGCGTGACGCCTTCCGCTACCGCGTCGGCAGGAACCGTCACGGCCAGCTCGCCGACACGCTCGATCCCTCGGTCGAGTACGACGTGTGGCGCGAGGTCGGCGCGTGCACGAAGCCCAACGTCGAGGTGCTGTACATGCGCGCCGAGGACGATGGCGAGGTCGCAGCGGACGATCCGCGGGTGGAGATCGCGATCTGCAAGCTCGGCGCGTCTGCGGTCGGGCAGCGGATTTACATGCGCGCCACGGGGCCGATCCGCGTCGAGGTGAGTGTCGGTCCTCCCGGCGGCGAGCCTGCTGCGGGCGCGCCGGTTTGGTGGATCGATCTGAAGGAAAACCTGGCGCGTCCGAAGGCGTGAGTCCCCGCTAGGACGACGTTCCTCGCCGCGTGACGTAGAAGAAGTCGCGCGGCGAGGGGTCTTTCACGTAGTCGTGCGCGCGGTAGTCGACGTGCGGCACGAGGGACGAGACCGCGCGGCGATCGGCGCCGGGCGGGTGATCAAAAAGCAAGAAGCGCGGGTAGGCGTAGTTCACGTCGAGCTGCGCGGCGTCACGCGCGCCGACGGCCTTCATCGCGCGCGCCAGCGATTGCGCCGTGACGGCCTCGCCGAGCGCGTAGAAAAGCGTGCGGCCCGTGGCGTCGATGCCGATCGCGCTCCTCCGGATCACCGTCTCGCCGCTGACCGTCGCGCCCCAGTTCTTGTTGTATTCGGTGAGCTTCGTGTTGAGCTCGCCCTGCTCGACGAGGCACGCGGGCGCCTGGCGATACGCGACCATGTCGACCTGCGTCGTCGCGAGCGTGGGCCAGGTGCCGATGCGGATCGCGCCGTCGCGGTAGAGCCCGACGGTGCAGGCGATGTCGCGCGGCGGCAGGAACGTCTTGCCCTCGATCATCATCCCGTACTGCCCGTGCAGCGCCTTGAAGCCGCCGTTGAAGGCCGCGACGAGGTTCGACTGCTCCGTGGCCGGGATCGTCCCGGGTCGCTCGGAGAGGGGTACGTTCTGCGAGACGGGCTCGGTCGTGCCCGCCACGAGCCGCAACGCGACGCGCTGAAGATCCATCGCGACGACAGCGACCGCGGCAAAACCACGCTTCGGATCCGGATGGACCACGCCCTTCACCATCACGGGCGGCTCCCCCTCGCGGCTGCCCTCGGCCATCACGAGCCACGCCCCGTCGCCCGCCGCAGCGACGGCCGGGAACGGTGGGTCGAAGCGGGGCGGAGGAAAAAGCGGGGCCTCGGGCGCGGACGCGTCGGGCACGGCGGCCTGTGCGGGCTGGGGCTCGGGGGCAGGGGCTGCGGGCAGGGCGGCCGAGCCTGGGGTCTCCCAGAACGTCGTGGGGGCTTCGTCGGCGCGCCGCCAGACGTTGACGCGGTCCTGGATCCCGTAGGCCGTGTCCTCGACCCACGCGACCACGGAGGGACCCAGCACCGCGCGTACGCCGTCGGCGAGCGCCGGACCGAAGCCCGGCACGTTGTGGATCGCCCACCAGGTCGCGCCGCCGGTGGCGAGCGTGACGCCGAGGCCGATCGCCAGACGCCTTCGCCAGCGCCGCGGCCGCTTCTTTTTCTCTGTCACGGGGCCGGGAGGGTAACCCAGGAGGGCGCGAGGGCCCAAGCTTCGACGCGCGCCGGGAGCCTCAGACGACCTGGCCGTGCGCCATGGTCTTCGGGCCGTCCTTGAACAAGATCTCGACCTTGCCGCGATCGATCACGCGAGCGACGACGCCGTCGCCGAACTTCGGGTGACGGACGAGCTCGCCGGGCCCCAGCGTGAGGCTGATGCGGTACGCCTTGAAGGCGCCCATGGGCTGGCCGGCGATCGCGTGCTCCCACTGGTGCGTCAAATCACGCTCGCGTTGCGCGGCTGCATTCACGCGAGCGCCTGCCGTCGTCTTGCGCTCTTCGCCGCCCGAGCCCTCGCGTTTCGTGGCGGTGACCTTGGCCGCCTTGGGGGCAAGAGGCTCGCTCTTCGGCCTTCGATAGAGGTGATGGGAGCCGCACGTCTTGCACTCGACCTTCTTCACGTCATCGCCGACCATGGCGATGATGCGATGCGTCAGGTCAAGCTTGCATTTCGTGCAATAAGAATCGATCTCGCCACCGGTCTTCGGCTTCTTCGTGATCACGTACCCTCGCGTCTTCTGCGCTCGCGCCGCGTCTCTTTTCCTCGATCTTTGACCGTCACCTGCGCCGAGACGCTCGGCTTGGGCAAGCCCTTCTGGGGCTCTCCGCCCTCGCCCTCGCCCTCCGTCTCCTCGGAGTCGTCATCGTCGGCGGAAGGCTTTTCCGCGGGACGCGCGTCGTTCGGCACG
>JANMGF010001452.1:0-1409 GCA_031374535.1 Polyangium sp. (in: bacteria) | reverse complement strand
GCGAACGAGAACGGCTGAACCCCTAGCAGGATGCTGAAAAAGCTGGCGTCGCCTCTGGTGCGACGCCAGCCGTTTTGTATACTGGCGCGACTTCAGCCAGAGGCGAGCGATGCGAGGGGACGAGCGTGTGCAGGGGATGATGTTTGCGACGGTGGTGCTCGAAGATCGCATTCCGGCCGACCACCCGCTGCGGGCGATCCGTCGCCTCGTCGATCCGATCCTGCGCGACCTCTCGCCGCAGTTCGAGGCGTTGTACAGCCAGACGGGGCGCCCGTCGATCCCGCCCGAGCAATTGCTGCGCGCGTTGCTCCTGCAGCTCCTCTTTTCGATTCGGAGTGAGCGCCAGCTCGTCGAGCAGCTTGAATACAATCTCCTCTATCGCTGGTTCGTGGGCCTCGACCTCGAGGCGACGGCGTGGCACGCGACGACCTTCACGAAGAATCGGCAGCGGCTGCTCGATGGCGATATCGCCGCGCAGTGCCTCGCCCGCACCGTGGCCTCGGCGGAGGAGGCCCGCCTGCTCTCGCGCGAGCACTTCTCGGTGGACGGCACGCTGCTCGAGGCGTGGGCCAGCCAGAAGAGCGTGCGGCCGAAGGACGACGAGGCGGATCGGCCGGTCGACCCCGGCAATACGGGCGTGAGCTTTCACGGCGAGCAGCGGTCGAATACGACCCATCGCTCGGTGACGGACCCGGACGCGCGCATGGCGCGGAAGTCCCGCAACACGGCGTCGATCCTCGCTTATCAGGCGAGCGCCCTCATCGACAATCGGCATGGCCTGGTGGTGAACACGGTGGTGAGCAGCCCCAGCGGCCGTGCCGAAGTGCATGATGCGCTCTGTTTGCTGCAGAGCATCGCGGGGATCGCGCCGCGCCCGACCATCGGGGCCGACAAAGGCTACGACGAGCCGTTGTTCGTCGAGGGCGCGCGCGCCGCTGGTTTCACGCCGCACGTCGCGCAGAAAGCGCAGCGCGGCGCCGTCGACGGCCGCACGACGCGGCACGCGGGGTACGCCGTCAGCCAGCGAGCGCGCAAGAAGATCGAAGAGGTGTTTGGCTGGCTCAAGACCGTCGGCGGGCTGCGGAAAGTGCGGCACCGGGGCACGGCGCGCGTCGATTGGATCGTCACGTTCGCCTGTGCGGCGTACAACCTCGTGCGCTTGCGGCGCCTCCTCCCGGCCTGACCCCAGGCCGGAGGCCGCTTCACGCGCCACGCCAACGGCGCGGAAGCCGCCGAAACGAGGCCGAGCGGTCTCCGCCGGAGCCCGTCCGCACGTCCATCTCGCCGGTCAACGCGACGTCGTCAGCGCTTCACTCGCGAAACACCGGCTTTCTCAGCATCCTGTTAGGACTTGACAGTCTTGCCAGACACGTCGCGAGTGAGAAAAGCCTGCGACGCCATCTTTGTAT
>JANMGF010001449.1:0-3520 GCA_031374535.1 Polyangium sp. (in: bacteria) | reverse complement strand
AGGCCGACAAGGCCAAGTACGCCCCGAAGGATTTCACCGACGGCCAGAAGGGCATGCTGACCGCGTTCAACCGGTACATTTGCTACATCAAGCCGCCGGAGAACGACAAGGAAGCCCAGGAGAACTACGTCGAGGTCAAGTACGCGCGTGCCCGCACGTACTTCGAGTCCCAGCACTGGGAGGAGGCGGCGTACGCGTTCCGTGACGTGGCGATTAGCCACGCCGACAAGGACGTGGGCATCTACGCGACGCAGCTCTACCTCGAGTCGCTGAACATCCTCGGCTCGAACTCGGAGCCGGCGCGGCCGTCCTGCTACGACAACATGGCGGAGGACGTGCCCAAGTTCCTCGACCTCTACTGCAAGGGCGGCAAGGAAAAGGAAAACGCCGAGCAGTGCGGGATCC
Source organism: Polyangium sp. (in: bacteria) (assembly GCA_031374535.1). Lineage (GTDB taxonomy): Bacteria > Myxococcota_A > Polyangia > Polyangiales > Polyangiaceae > Polyangium. The sequence continues at coordinate 3,115 of JANMGF010001449.1, read as the reverse complement.
TGACGCGCATCCAGCGCGACATCGAGCGTCTGCGCGCGCAGAAGCTCATCGAGTCGGCGGATGCCGGTGGTGCCGGCGTCGACACGATCAAGATGTACGAGCGTGGCGCCCAGGCCTACATGGAGCTCTGGAAGAAGTACGGCGAGTCCGCGTGCGAGAAGAAGGAAGCCTCCTGCGAGAAGGGCGAGGAGATCCTCTACAACGCGGCCCGCGCGTTCCAGGCTGCGCGTCTCATCGCGAAGTCGATCACCGCGCGTCAGATCCTGCTGAACCCGAAGTACAACCTCGACAAGACCGAGCTCGCGAAGAAGTCGATCTACGAGATCGGCGGTAACTACCAGGCCATCGCGGTCTATGACGAGGCCGCCAACTGGTACGAGCGATTCTCGCGCGAAAATCCGAAGATGGAGAAGTCGGCGGAGGCGCTTCAGGACGCCGTCGTGCTCCGTCTCGGTCTTGGCCAGGAGGATCAGGCGATCAAGGACGCCGACCTCTTCAACAAGAACTACGGGTCGCAGAAGCCGATGGAGGCCGCGAAGATCGCATTCGCGATCGGCTCCCACTACCTCGACAAGGAAGACTGGGACAACGCGCGGCGGCGGCTCAGCTCGGCCATGGGGCAGATCGACCGCAACGCGACGTTCGACGTGCAGATCCAGGCCCACGCGATGCTCGCGCGCGTGTTCACCAAGATCAACAATCCGTCGAGCGCGACGCCCGAGTACAACAAGGTCCGCGGCTACTGGAAGGATCCCCAGGCTGCGCTCAAGAAGCTCGACTCGATCGGCGGTAGTGACGACGAGAAGATCCGCCGGCTCGGCAAGTCGCTGACGGCTGTTGGTGAGGCGCTCTTCTTCTTCGCGGAGCTGAAGAGGAAGGAAGTCGATAAGATCAAGTTCCCCGAATACAAGGGCTCGGGGCAGCGCGACGACGTGCTCAAGCACATCAACACGAAGGTCGCTGACTGGGTGAAGAAGAAGCGCCCTGCGATCGAGGACGCGTCGAACGAGTACCTGAAGATCGTGAATCTCGAGCCGCTCCCGCCGCCGCGTTGGGTCATCGCCGCCGGTTCTCGCGTTGGTCAGATGTGGAGCAAGTTCGTCGCCGAGTTCCGCGCCGCGCCCATTCCCAAGGAGTGGAAGGGCAACGGAATGGTCCCGGGTACGGACCTCAGCTGGGCAGAGCTCCGCGGCGAGTACTACGTGAAGCTCGACGAGGCGAGCGAGCCGCAGAAGCAGGCTGCCAAGGCTGCGTTCAAGAAGTGCCTCGACTACTCGGTCAAGTATCAGTACTTCGATGAGTACTCGCGTGCTTGCGAGGTGTGGCTGTCGAAGAACTTCGGCGCCGAGTACCACCTCATCGACGAGTTCCGTGGCTCGCCGTCGCGCGTGAACTCCGGCCTCAGCGATCGTGCGCAGCCGGTGAACCTCGACGGCACGGCGTTCGTCCCCGTGGCCGAGACGCAACAGGCCGACAAGCCTGCAGCGGCGAAGCCCGGCGACAAACCCGCCGAGACGAAGCCCGGCACGTCACCCGAGAAGGCCGCCATCGAGGGCGCCACCACCAAGAAGAACTAAGGGAGCGAGCCATGAAGAGGTTTTCAATTCTTGTGGCGACGGCTGTCCTCACGGCTGCAGTGGGCTGCAGCGGTGGGGCGACGGGATCGGGCGGCAAGCCCGCGGTGGATCCCAAGACCGGCGCGGCGCTCGTGGATAGCAAGGGCAATGCGGTCTCCGTCGCTGCGGCGAACAAGTACAAGGACGGCCTCGAGGCCTTTTCCCAGCACGATAAGGCGCGTGACTGGAGCGAGGCCACCTGCCAGCAGACGGCGGAGATCTTCCTCGACGCCGCCGATGAGCAGGGCGGCAAGACGTTCGTCGAGGCGATCTACAACGCCGGCGTCTCGTACCAGCGGTGCAAGCAGGAGGGGAAGGCGAAGGAGTACTTCAAGAAGGCGCTCGACGCGGATGGCAAGTTCCATCGCGCTCGGGTGCAACTCGCGATCTACTCCTTCGCCGAGGCCCAGGAGAAGAACCTCGATCAGACGATCAATGAGCTTTACCAAGCGGCGGTCGTCGATGCGCGGTTCCAGAACGTCGAGGGCCTCGTCCAGCTCGGTATGTTGCACATGAAGCGCAACAACCCGCAGGCGGACAAGGACGGTCGGACGGACCTGCAGAATGCGAAGCGGTACGCGCAGAGCGCGCTGGCCGTCGATGACGGGTACCTGCCGGCCTTCAACCTCCTCGCCTTGCTCTACATGGAGTCGGCGAAGGCGAAGGCGGGTCGCAGCTCCTCCAAGAAGGCGGTCGCGACGAACGCTGGCAAGGACAAAGAGAAGAAGGTCGACACGCAGGCTCTGGATCTCGCGGCGCTGGTCTGCTCGCAGGCCATCCGCAAGAACCCGAACTACGCGCCGATCCACAACACGGCGGGCATGATTCAGGTTGAGCTCAGCAACCTGAACGGCGCGGTCAGCGCCTTCAACACGGCGCGCAAGCTCGACCCGACGTTCTACGAGGCGCAGATGAACTTCGCTGCTGTGAACCTGCAGTTCCGCGGGTTCGCTCAGGCGGAAGAGGCGTATCGCGCGGCGCTGAAGATGCGGCCGACCGATTACGACGCGCACCTCGGGCTCGCGCTCGCGCTTCGCGGACAGATCGACGATTCGAACTTCGACAAGATGGTCGCGGCGGCCGCCGCCGAGCTGGCGGAGGCGAAGAAGCTCTCGCCGGAGCGCGCGGAGACCTACTACAACGACGCGATCCTCACGCAGGAGTACAAGGCGAAGTCGGGCGGCAAGGACGCCGAGCCCATGTTGCTCCAGGCGAAGCAGCTCTTTGGCGAGTTCATCGCCAAGGCTGGGAGCGCGCCCGAGTATGCGGATGCGGTGAAGCGCTCGAAGGAGCGCATGGAAGAGATCCAGCAGATCATCGACTTCAACAAGCAGACCGAGACAGAACGCAAGGTGGCTGAAGCGGAGGCGAAGACCCGCGCTGCCGAGGCAGAAGCCAAGGGTACCGAGGAGGGCGGCGATGCAAAGCCGCCCGAGGGTGGTGGGGCCCAGTAAGAAGAAGGCCCGCGGCGACCCGGATGGCGCCGCGGGCCTCTTTTT
>JANMGF010001445.1:0-13687 GCA_031374535.1 Polyangium sp. (in: bacteria) | reverse complement strand
CGAGCGATCGAGTCGCGCGGGCGGCGGCCCTGGCGATCGCAGGCGCCCTCGGGGCGAGCGTCGCGCACGAGTTACGCAACACGCTCGCCGCGATCGAGTCGGCGATCTTCCTCGCGCAACGTGACGCGGGGGATCGAGCGCGGCTCGCGGAGCACCTCACCCGCGCGGAGACCGAGGTGCGGAAGGGGCAGGAGGTGATCGACCGCGTGCTTGGCCTCGCGCGCGGCGAGCCTCTCCGCGTCGAACCGGCGCTCGTGACTTCGATCGTGGCGTCCGCGCGGCGTGAGCTCTTCGACATGCGCGAAGAGGTCCGTGTGATCGTGACGCCCCCGGACCTCGAGGTCGCGTGTGATCCGATCCTGATCGAGCGCGTGCTCGTCAACCTGCTCGTGAACGCGCGCGACGCGCTCGAAGGTCACGCGTCGGGGCGCATCGAGGTGCGTGCGTTGCGCGAAGAGGGCGCCGTCGTGCTCGAGGTCCACGACAACGGGCCTGGCATCGATCCGGCGATCGCCGATCGGATCTTCGAGCCCTCCGTCACGGGCAAGGCGACGGGCACGGGGCTCGGGCTCGCCTTGTGCCGCACGATCGCAGAGGCGCACGGCGGAACGATCGAGGCGCTCGCCGCACCCTCGAGAGGCGCGCTCCTGCGGCTCACGTTGCCTTCGAACCGCGCTCTCTAGCTAACGCCGCACGCGTCCGCCGCGTACGAGTTGCGCCACGGCCTCGCCCAGCCCTTCGAGCGTCAGCTGGAACATCGGGAACACGTCCTTCACGACCTGCACCGTGCCGTGCGACCAGCCGCTCGGCGGATCCGGGTTCAGCCAGACCGACCGTTCGAAATGCTCCCGCAACATCGCGAGCCACGTGACGCCCGCCGTGTTCGCTTCGTCGCCCCAGCCCGCCGCGCCGAGCAGCTCGTACGGCGCCATCGACGCGTCGCCGACCATCACGAGCTTGTAGTGCTTGCCGCACTCGTGGATGAGGTCACGCACGCCCACCGGGTCCTGGAAGCCTTCGGTCCTGTAGACCTTCCCGTAGACGCAGTTGTGGAAGTAGTACGTGCGTAGCTCTTTCCAGTGCGTCGCGCGTTTGGCTGCGCTGAAGAGCTGCGAGACCGTGTGCGCGTACGGATCCATCGATCCGCCGACGTCCATCATCAGGATCACGCGCGTGTTCGGCCGGCGCGGCGGGCGCGTCACGACCTCGAGCTCGCCCGCGTTTTTCGCCGTCGCGTCGATCGTCCCCTCGATGTCGAGCTCCTCGTCCACGCCCTCGCGCTCGAAGCCTCGCAGCTTGCGCAGCGCCACCTCGATCGTGCGTACGTCGAGCGTGATGTCGCTCCGGTACGAGCGGTACTTGCGCGCGTCCGCCGTGTGCATCGCGCTTTTGCCGCCCGAGCCGCCGCCGACGCGGATCCCCGAGGGGTGGAAGCCATCACGGCCGAAAGGCGAGGTCCCGCCCGTCCCGATCCAGCGGTTGCCCCCGTCGTGCCGCTCCTTCTGCTCGCGCAGCCGCTCCTCGAACTGGCGCAGCACCTCCTCGAGGTCGAGCGCCTCGATCATCGCCTTCTCTTCTTCGCTCAGCTCGCGCAGCTGCTTCGGGTCCTTCAGCCACGCCTGGAGCTCCTCGGCGATCTTCTTCGCCTCGACGGCGACCCCGCGGAAGTGCTTGGCGAAGGCGAGATCGAAGTCGTCGAGGTGCGCCTCGGAGTGCACGCACAAGGCCCGGGCCACATGGTAGAAGCCGTCGAGCGACGAGTCGTGGAGCCCCGCGGCGAGCGCCTTGCCCAGCGCAACGGCCTCCTGCGTGCCGACCGGCACCTTCCGACCCCGCAGCTCGTAAAGGAAGTCGAGGAACATCCGGGGCAGAGCTTAGCTTCTTCCTCGCCTTCCGGCCCCCGCTCCAGACGCCGCTCTCGTTCCGAGGACGCTTCGCATGGCTCCCCATCGTGCGTGCTCTTGTGTATGGTTGCGAGAATGGCGAACAAGGAGGAACTGGTCCAAACGGTCAAGGCCATCGCGAGGCACTGGCGTGAGGGCCAGCTCGACGAGGCGTACGAGGGCTACCGCGAGCTCTTCTCGCGGCCTGACTTCGGCGAGCACCGCCCCGAGGACCAGAGGAGCGCGCTCCGGCTCATGATCGTGGCGAAAAACGCGCCGAATCCCGAGCGAGCGACGCCCACACAGATCGAGGCACATCGCGCTGCTGTGGCTCCCCTCACGGACCTCGTGTCGAACCACGGCGACCCCAACGATCACGAGATGCTCGGTATCTGTCATCTCGTGCTCGGCAACCAGGAGACCGCCAGCGCGATTTTCCGCGCCGGACTCGCGCTCGAGCGTCAGCGAAACCCGCAGTCCGATCTCTGCGGCTCGCTGATGAAGCGGATCAGCTTGATCTAGTTCGTCGCCGAGCGACCCACCTTTTCGCGTGGCCTCCTGCTACGATGACGGGAGAAGCATGCACGTCATCTGCGTGGCCAGCCAAAAGGGAGGCGTTGGTAAGACCACGATCTCGCTGAATTTGGGTCTCGCCCTCGCCCGTGCCGGCAACCGCACGTTGCTCATGGAGCTCGACGCGCAGGGCAGCCTTTGCCTTTCGCTCGGCCTGCCCGACCGCGCTCGGGCCGGCATCGCGGAGGTGCTCACGGGCGCCGAGCACATCGGCAACGTCCTCCTGCGAACCCGTGATCCACAGCTCCACGTGCTCAGCGTCGGGCGCGTCGATCCCACGACCGTCGCTGGCTTCGAGGAGGCGCTCACGCGCACCGGCATGCTGCAGGGCATGTTGAGTAACCTCGAGAGCGAGTTCGACCTCGTGCTCATCGACTGCCCCGCGGGCCTCGGCAAGGTGACGTCGCGCGCGCTCGAGGCCGCGTCGCACGTGATCTCGCCGCTCCAGGCCGAGCCGCTCGCGCTCCGCTCGGTCGGCCAGCTGCTCGCGCTCATCGATCGCGTCCGCGCCGAGAAGAACCCGCGGCTCACGCTGATCGGGATCGTGCTCTCGATGTTCGACCGCCAGACGCCCGCCTCGCTGGAGGTCGCCGAGACGTTGTGGACGCGTTTTCCGGGCGGGATCATCCTGGACAGCGTGATTCCTCGCGACGAAATCTTCCTCGAAGCGTCGCTGCGCGGCTCGCCGCTCCTGCTCATGCAGAAGAGGCCGCCGCCGCTCGCGCGCGTCTTCGACCAGCTCGCGAACGACGTGCTCGATCGCCTGGACACGTCGAGGGGAGCCGCTACGGAGGAGGACGATGGCCCGATCCCGCTCCTCGTTTGACTTCGATCTTTCGACCGCGATCGCAGCCGCGACCTCGCTCTCCGGGGAAGAGAAGGGCAAGAAGAAGCAGACCGGGGTCGAGCCGCTCCCCGCAGGGCTCGTCTCGTTCGACCCCGCCGCCCTCGCGGGGCCCGAGGACGCGACGCCGACGCCTCGCGCGGCCACGCAGGTCGCCGCCGCCGCGCATGCCTCCGCGGTGCCTGGATCCGACGCGGATGTGGGGTACGGCGAGTCGCCGCGGGTCCCGCCCAAGCTGCCGGATCTGTCGGGCATCACGAGCCCCGTGCAGCGCTGCGAGAGGATCGTGCAGTGGATCGGTGAGGCCACGGGCGCGACCGACGTTTTCCTCGCGGACGCCGCGGGCCTTCCGCTCGCCGGCTCCGTGAGCGACACCGAGGCGAAGCTCGCGGGCTCGGGCCTCGTCGCCTCGTCGATCGCCTCGCTCGCGGCTGCCGTGCCTGGCAACTACGCGCCGACCTTCGAGATGCACCTCGGCGAGGGACCGTGTTTCCAGCTGATCGGCTTCCAGGTCGGCACGACGCTTTTCATCGTCGGCCTGAACCGAACCACGGCGCTCACGCCTCGGCAGGCCCAGGGCATCCGCCTCGCTTGCCGACACGCGCTCGGCGAGACGTTGCGCACCGGGGGCGCATGACGGCAAGGCCGGCGCGGCCGAAAGCAGCTCCCGCCGGCGCTCCGCTCGTCGAGCAGCTCGCTGCGAGCGTGGATGGCGTCGAGGCGATCGTCGCGTTTCACATCGCCGACGGGAAGATTCGCGCGGCCTGGATCCGCCCGGGATCCGGGTACACGGCGAGCGCGGTCGCGCAGAGCTTGCGCGAGGTCTACAAGACCGGGCAGGTCCACGCGCGCAGGCTCGATTTTCTCTCGCCCTCGCCCATGACCGATCAGGGCGGCACTGATCTCACGGATCCGCTGATCACCCTGGAGATGCCGGGCCGCGCGATCGTCCTTCGGCGCGTGCACAGCTTCGTCGTCGCGGTGTCCTTCGACGGCACGGTCCCGCTCGGCTTTGTCCGGTTTCATGCTGCGCGTATCTCCATGACGCTCCGCCCGGAGCTCCCGCAGGACTCGAACACGCCGCCCTCGGGCGTGCCTGCCGTCTCCGCGCCGCCGCCCACGGTGCAGGTCGTCTCGGCGCCGCGCGTCGACGAGGCCGAGCACGAGGAGCCGGCGCGTACGCTCGCGTTTCCGGCTGGCGGCGCGGTCGTCGTGCGTTCCTCGCGCCCGCCGCCGCGCGGAACGAAGGCCGAGATCGATCGCGCCACGAAGCTGCTCGCTTACCTCGACAGGCACGCGCCCGATCCACACGTCGTCCGCCTGCGCGTGTCGCTTCGCGCGGGGATCAAACCGCTCGCGCTCGACCATCCCGAGTCGCTCGGCGCCGACGCGATGGTCCTTCTGGAGACCGCGGCGGAGGACATCCTCGGGATCGACCGCGCCGAGCTTCGGAGCAAGTTATGAGGTCGCTCGGCGAGCTCGTCCGCGACCTTCAGCCGCATGGGTTGCTCACGCTGAGCGACCAGCTCGTCTACGTCCAGAACCACCACCACGCGATTTTCCTCGACCAGACGATCTCCGACGCGCTCGGCGGCGAGGGCTGGGCCGTACGCAAGCAGGCCGCTTTCGAGAGCTCGCATGCGCTCCTCGAGGCGGTCTTCAAGGCGCAGAACGTCGAAGGCGCGAAGGGCCGGCTCGACGCGGCGGCCGAGCTCTTCGCGTCGATGGGCCATGGCAAGCTCGTCTTCGACGTCACGGCCGAGGGCGGCGTGGTCCGCGGCGAAGGCCTCTTTTACGGGGCGAGCTTCGCCGCGAAGTACGGCAAGGTCATCCGCAACAAGCAGCCGGCCGACTCGTTCGCGGCTGGCTTCTCCGCCGCCGCGGCGAGCCTCGCCTTCCCTTCGGACTGGGGTCATTTCGAGGCGGAGGAGGTCGCGTGCGCGGCGAAGGGCGACTCTGGTTGCGCTTTCACCCTCGCGCGTCGCCCCGAAAGGCCGCGCCTTGGCATTGCGGTCACGCGCCAGGTCGTCTCGGGGCTCCCGCTCAAGGCGCCGCCGCTCGACACGCCGACCTCCCAGTACCCGCACGCCATTCCCACGGCGATGCGCGTCATCCGGAACCTCGTGGCGGCCGAAGACGGCGTTCTGGGTGCATTTGGCGGCCGCCTCGCGCTCGTGCCCGTCGGCTACGTCAATCAGATCACGTTCGACACGATGCACCTGCTCGAGAGCCGCACGCCCGAGCTCGTGCCCGTGTATGCCGCGCTCGTGCGTGAGGCGGCGCAGGCGGGGTCGTTTTATCTGCTCGGCGGGATCCTCTCGTCTCCAGAATGGGCGATCTCCTCGACGTCGTCGGGCCCGGTCGAACACCGGCTGGAGAAGTTACTCTCGATCGCGCGTGTCCTCGGCTGGGGCCGCTGGTATTCGGTCGAGTTTTTCCCAGGGCAATCGCTGGTCGTGCGCAGCCCGACCACGCAGGAGAGCATCTATTACGGGACGCGTTATGGTGCGTCCGTGCGAAACCGCCTCTTTTTTCAGCAGGGCGCGGTCCTCGCCGTGATGCAGCTCCTCCACCGCGTCGATTTCGCGGCGCAAAATCCGATCAGCCCCACGTCGTATGCGGCGCTTTTCGGGGCGAGCAGCTCGCGGTTTCACGTGGAGGAGACGCGCTCGCCGCTGCGCGGGGACGATATGTGTGAGATCGTGGTCGAGGCGCTCTCCGAGCGCTGAAGGATCTCATCGCTTCCGGCCCACGACGGCATCGAGCGCGGGGCCGCAGACGGTACCCACCAGGCTTTCGAAGGTGAGCGTGGTCGAGCCCGCGTCCGCCGTGAAATCGAACTCGTGTCGCGTCCAGCCCATGTTGCCCTTGGTCCGACCGGTGCTGTCGAACGCGTATTCGCTTGATGTGCCCGCGACGCTGACCCGCACCCTCCTGATGACCTCTCCGGCACCTTCACACGGATTGCCGGCCAGCAAGAACGAGACGCGGTAGTCCGCCCCGGCGGTGGTCGCGAAGGACTGGCTGATCGAGCCCTTCCCGCCGCCATTCAGATCGATGAGGAACTTTCCTCCGTCGACCACTTGCAGGTTGCCGTGGACGTCGATGGAATTTCCTCCGATCGTCCAGCCGGGCAGGTCGCTGCTGCCCTTGGGCAAAAAAAGAAACGATCCGGGCTTGTGTTTCGGCCCATTCTCGAAAAATCCATTGACGATCAGGTTCAGCGTATCCTCGTCGCAACCGTCCTCGCATTGACCGGTCACGTCCGCGTCCAGGCACTCGCCGCGCACGCAGGTCTGCGTGGCCGGGCAACCGACGTCCTCGCATCTCGGCCGCAGATCGATGCGGAGCCGCAGGTCCTGGTTCGGCGCGAACCGGAGCTGCCGGCGCGAAAGGATGCAGCCCGGGGAGCGGTCCGCCCGGACGCATTGATCGGGATCTTCATTTTTCGTGTGTGTCGCCACGGCCAGCGCGACGGTCTTCTCCCGATCGTCGACCGGGACGACGACCACGCTCCCCACGTGGCCCTCCGCGTCGCAGCCGAACTTGGAGGTCGAGGCCGCGCTCTCGGCCAGCTCGACGAGGGACGGCGCCAACGTGAGCGACACTTCACTGTCCGGCTGGCATGCGAGATCGGTGTAAACGTCCACCGTGATTGTCGTCGGCGAGGCACAGCCTTGGCCACATCCGAGGAGCAAAGCAACCAAGATCCCGACCATCGTGCCGCGCATGAGCCGATCCTATCCGCCCGCGGCGCGGAGGGGATCGGGATCGATCACATCGCCCAAAACACGAAGGCCCCCTCCCGCCGAAGCGAGAGAGGGCCTCGTTCCGCGCCGTAGCGCGTTTCTCCGCTTCAGCTCTTCGCGGCCTGGATCCCCTTCACGAGCTCCGGCACCGTCGCGAACAGGTCCGCGACGAGGCCGTAATCCGCGACCTGGAAGATCGGCGCGTCGGCGTCTTTGTTGATCGCCACGATGACCTTCGAGCCCTTCATGCCCGCGAGGTGCTGGATCGCGCCCGAGATCCCGATCGCGAAGTAGATCTGCGGCGCCACGATCTTGCCCGTCTGCCCGACCTGCAGATCGCTCGGCGCATACCCCGCATCGCATGCCGCGCGGCTCGCACCTACGGCCGCGCCGAGCACGTCCGCGAGCGGGTCGATCACCTGGCTGAACTTCTCTTTCAGCGCGCGACCACCCGAGACGACGACGCGTGCCTCCGCGAGCTCCGGACGTGCGCTCTTCACCTGGTCGAACGAGACGAACTCCACGCCCTCGGCCGCCTTGCTCGGGCCCGCGTACGCGACCGTCTCGACCGGCGACTGCCCACCCGTGGGCTCCGCCGCGGAGAACGCGCTCTGCCGCACGCTCACCACCTGGATCGGCGTCGTGATCGTGCAGAGGCCAAACGCGTTGCCGGCGAACATCGGCCGCTTGTACAGGAGGTTGCCGTTCTCCGGCGTGACCTCCGTGATGTCGCTCGCGTACCCCGCGCCGAGGCGCGCCGCGACGCGCGGCAAGATGTCCTTGCCGTAGGCGCTCGCCGTCCCGACGAGGACACCGAAACCTTTGCCCACGGCCGCGACCGTCGGCGCGTACCGCTCGGCGACGTAGTTCTTCAGCGACGCATCCTCGACCACGAGGATCTTCGCCGCCCCGAACCCTTGCGCCTCGGCCGCTGCTTTCCCGGCGCCGTCGCCGATCAGCAGGATCGAGAACGTCCCACCGAGCGCCGCCGCGGCCTTCTGCGCGAACGTGATCGACGAGTGCGTGGTCTTCTTGAGTTTGCCCTCGGCAACCTCCGCCACAACGAGAACGTCAGCCATTCTGAAACCTCTTCTCCGAAATGGTGGTTTGTCTTGTCCCGTTGCCGCGGGGGATTACAGAACCTTCGCCTCGTTCTTCAGCCGCGAGACGAGCTCGTTCACGTCCTTGACCTTGATGCCGGCCTTGCGCGCCGGGGGCGCCACGAAGCCGCGGTACTGCACCTTGAGCGTTGCGTCGGGCGCGACGTCCGCGAGCTTCACCTCGACGAGCGGCTTCTTCTTCGCCGCCATGATCGCCGGCAGCGCCGCGAACCGCACGCCATCGTTGTACTTGTGCGTCTGCGGCGTCTTCAGCGAGTACACGCTCGTCGGCGCCACGATACGCAAATCGACCGTCACCACTGCGGGCAGACGCACGCGCAACGTCGACACGCCGCCGTCGACCTCGCGGCCCACGAGGAGCGAGCCTTGCTCCTCGCGGATCGTCGCGGCGAACGTGGCCATCGGCCAGTCGAGGAGCTCCGCGAGGATCTGGCCTACCTGGTTCGAATCGCCGTCGACCGCCTGCTTGCCCATCAGGACGACGTCGGGTTTTTCTTTCTCGACCAGCGCCGCCAGCACGCGCGCGACGAGATCACCGTCGAGCTTGTCGTCCGTCACGTCCACGCGGATCGCCCGATCGGCGCCCGTCGCGAGCGCGGCGCGTAGCGTGGTCTCCGTCTCCTTCGGGCCGAACGTCACCACGACGACCTCGCCGGCGCGGACCTTCGGCTGCGTCCCGTTCTCCGTGAGCCGGAGCGCGGCTTCGAGGGCGTACTCGTCGAACGGGTTCGGCTTCCACTCGAGCCCGGTGGTGTCGATCTTCTCTCCCGAGGCGGGGATCTTCACCTTGTTGGCGTTGTCCGGGTCGGCGACGCGCTTGAGAGGGACGAGGATCTTCACGGTGCGGGAGGCTCCTTTCAGGCGGCCAGGGGTCGGGCCCAAGAGGACGCGCGCGCCACTCGGGCGCGAGCCTCATGACAGCGTTGTCGTTGTGCGTCAAGGAGCCTGCTACCCTCCGCCCCGTGGCCCTCACGACCGACTTTCTGGTCATTGGCAGCGGGATCGCTGGCCTGACCTTCGCCCTCGACATCGCTGAACACGGCGAGGTCGTGGTGGTAACCAAACGCAGCGGCGAGGAGTCGAACACGCGCTGGGCGCAAGGCGGGATCGCCGCCGTCTTCTCGCCCGAAGACTCCTTCGAGGCGCACATCAAGGACACGCTCGTGGCCGGCGCCGGCCTCTGCCACGACGTCGTCGTCGACATCTGCGTACGCGAAGGCCCCGAGCGGGTACGCGAGCTCATGGAGCGCGGCGCGCGTTTCGACCACGAGAAGGACGGATCGATCGCGCTCGCTCGCGAAGGTGGCCACAGCGCGCGCCGCGTCCTGCACGCCGCGGACGCCACGGGCCGCGAGGTCGAGCACGCGCTGCTCGATCGCTGCCGCGCGCACCCGAACATCCGCATCCTCGAGCATCACATGGCGATCGATCTCATCGTCATGTCGCGCTTCGGCGGCCCCGACGTCTGCGTCGGCGCGTATGTCCTCAACACGGCCACGCGCTCGGGCGGCGAGGACGCGAAGAGCCACGTGGTCGAGACGTACCTCGCGCGCGCCACGGTCCTCGCCTCGGGCGGGGCGGGCAAGGTCTACCTCTACACGTCGAACCCCGACGTCGCGACGGGCGACGGCATCGCGATGGCGTACCGAGCAGGCGCCGAGATCGCGAACATGGAGTTCTACCAGTTCCACCCGACCTGCCTCTACCACCCGCAAGCGAAGAGTTTTCTCATCACGGAGGCCCTGCGCGGCGAGGGCGCGATCCTGCGTTTGCCCGACGGCACGCCGTTCATGGCGAACCACGATCCACGCAAGGAGCTCGCGCCTCGTGACGTCGTCGCGCGCGCCATCGACTTCGAGATGAAACGCACGGGCAGCGAGTTTGTCCTGCTCGACATCACCCACAAGCCCGCGCCTTTCGTGATCGAGCACTTCCCGACGATCTACGCCGAGTGCTTGCGCTTCGGGATCGACATCACCACGCAGCCGATTCCCGTCGTCCCCGCGGCGCATTACCTCTGCGGCGGCATCAGCACCGACCTCCACGGACGCACCACGATCCCCGGCCTCTGGGCCGTCGGCGAGTGCGCGTGCACGGGCCTGCACGGCGCCAACCGGCTCGCGTCGAACTCGCTCCTCGAGGGCCTCGTCTTCGGCCATCGCGCGGCCGTGCGCCTCGCCAGCACGATCGACGAGTTCGCGAAGGGCCCGTTCCCCGAGGTCCCCGAGTGGCAAACCGGCGACGCCGTCCCGAGCGACGAGGAGGTCGTCATCACGCACAACTGGGACGAGCTGCGTCGCACCATGTGGAACTACGTCGGCATCGTCCGCTCGAACGGTCGCCTCCGCCGCGCCGCGCGCCGCATCGCCCTCTTGCAGGAGGAGATCCGCGAGTACTACTGGCGCCACCTCGTGACGCGGGATCTCCTCGAGCTGCGCAACATCGCCACGGTCGCCGAGCTCATCGTGGGCTGCGCGTCCGCCCGCCACGAGAGCCGCGGCCTGCACGCGACGATCGATTATCCGGAGTCGAACGAAAGGTTCGCCGCGGACATCGTGGTCAAACGGGGCGTCGTGCCCCATCTCCGGGGTCGTTGATGGACCCGGACGAAGAGCGCCCGAGCAGCCCGCTTTTTCCGCGCCCCGAGGGCGGCGGCGAGCGGCCCATGCGTTACGTCGTCGCCGCGGCCTTCTCGATCGGCACGACGTTCGTCTACGTCTTTTTCGTCGCCTTCATCGCCTCGCTCCGCGGCAGCGGGGGACGCGCCGATCTCGTCACGAGCTTCGGCTGCCAGCTCGTCGCCACGCTGACGGCCCTCTTCCTGATCCTCCAGCTCCACGCGCCCGACCGCTCCATCCGCGACTACCTCGCCGTACGTGGCACGCACCTCGGCTTCTTCCCGCTCGCCGCGCTCCTCGGCACGGCCGTGCAGGTCCCCGCGAACGCCCTCTACGACGTCATCGTGCGGCGCTGGCCCACGGGTCAGCCGCGCGAGGATTTGCTCTACGAGGAGCTCGCCGGCGGCGTTCCCAAGCGGATCCTCTTCTTCGTCATCCTCGTCCTCGCCGGCCCGCTCATCGAGGAGATCTTTTTCCGCGGCGCGCTCTTCCGTCCGCTACGACGCCGCTACGACGCCCTGGGCGTTGTCCTCGCGACGAGCACCTTCTTCGCCATCGCGCACCTCGAGTGGCAGCTCGTCCTGCCGATCGGCCTCGTCGGCATCTCCCTCGGTTTGCTCCGCAGCGCGAGCGGATCGCTCCTGCCGAGCTTCCTCATGCATGCCGTGTTCAACGGCATCACCCTCGGATCCGTCTACTCACGATCCGCGGCGGAGATCGCGGAATCTGCGCCCATCCCGCTCTCCGTGACGATCGGCGGATCCGCCGTCACCATCGTCTTGCTGGGTCTCGTCCACCTCCTCGGGAAGAAGTCCGAGGTGGCGAGCCTTTCGCGACGAAAGGATGAAGCGTGAGCGACGCGAGCGGTAACCCTGATGCTCCGAAGACCGCGCTCTGTTTGCCCGGGGGAGGCCTGACCGGCGCGCTCTACCAGATCGGCGCGCTCGCCGCGCTCGCCGACGGTGTTCGTGGCGTCGACGGACAGAGCTTCTCGCTCTACCTGGGACAGTCGAGTGGCGCGAGCGTGGCCGCGGCACTCGCCGGTGGCATCCCCGTCGACCGGCTCTACCGCGCGCTCCTCGATCCGGTCGACAACTTCTTCCCGCTCGAACGCAGCCACATTTTCCGCATGGATCTCGACGAGTGGCGACGTGCGCTCTCCACCTCCTGGGTCGCGCTCCGCCACGCCGCCGCGCGCCTCTCCGCGCGCCGCGACGCTGTCTCGCCCAACACGCCCGGCCATCTTTACCTCTGGGAGCAGATCGATCGCCTCGCCGACTCGCTCCCCGCGGGCTTCTTCACGCTCGACCGTTACGAGCGTTTCCTCGCCGAGTTTTTCCTCCGCCGCGGCATCCCCAACGCCTTCCGCGCGATGCCGCGCCCCTTGCGAATCCCGACCTACGACGTCGACTGCGGCGACCGCATCCTCCTCGGCGCCGAGGGGCACGAGGACATCCCCGTCTCGCTCGCGTGCGCGGCCTCGCTCGCGCTTCCGCCCTTCTTTTCGCCCATCCGTATCGGGGATCGGCACTACATCGACGGCGGGCTGGGGGACGTCGCGCACCTCGACGTCGCGGCCGAGGCGGGCGTCGAGTTCGCGGTCGTCGTGAACCCCATGGTGCCCGTCTCCGTCGCGCACCGCGCCGTCCCGACGGGGCACGGCGTGCGGCAGAGCGTGCGCGACAAGGGCCTCTTCTGGGTGATGAACCAGGCGATGCGGATCGGCACGCACGCGCGGCTCGGTCAGAACGTCGAGCAGATCCAGCAAAAGACGGGGATGCACGTCCTCGTGCTCGAGCCCGAGCCGAGCGACGTCCTCTTGTTCCTGCACAACCCGTCGAACCTCGCCGCGCGTCGGGCCATCCTCGAGTACGCCTACCGCACCACACGCGAGCGTATCGTCGAGTGGATGGAGCGGCGCCGCGGCGTGGTCGCGCGTCTCGGCTGGCAAGCGGCCTAGCCCTGTAAGATCGTGCCGCTCACCTCGTTCTCCTCGCATGCATGGCCTTGAAAGCCGCCCCGCGGTGCGCTCTCCTCGGAGGAACCCGATGCTCGCCCGTCCTGCCTTCCTCGCGTCCCTTGCCCTCGTCGCGCTCTCGGCCCTCACCGGCTGCCGGAGCCTCGTCCCCTTCACGCACGAGGTCCGCACCGAGCACGGGCTCGCCGACGACGAGGTGAAAAACCTCCAGTTCTACGCCTCGCACGGCATCACGTTGCGGCGCGAGATCGAGTCCGGAGGCCGCAAGGTCACCCCGGGCCACAAGCTGCTCTTGATCTCGGGCAAGCAGATCGAGGAGGTCGTGATCCCGGCGAAGACCCCGGGCGTCGCGGTGAAGGTCGGCCCTCGCGCGCTCGCCGTGAGCTTCGAGCCTGGTACCTCGCTCGTGTTCACGATCAAGGGCTCGCGCCTCGCCATGGACGACAGCCGTTTCTTGCGCCCCATCGCGTTCGATCCTTCGCACCCTTCGCACCCTTCGCACCCTTCGCCCGCGTCGCCGCTCGAACGGAGCGTCGTGAACCTCCTCGGCCAGCAGTTCGCCCAGGCCCCGAACCCGTTCCCGGGCAACAACGATCCGCTCGTCCCGTCGACGTTGGCCGGCGACGACGCCAGCGGCAATTATTGGCTCGATACGGACAGCGCGGGCCGCGTCTCGTTCGGCGGCAAGCTCTGGAACAGCGAAGAAGACACCATGCAGGCGCACCTGCTCATCGACTCCGATCTGCTCGAGGAGGTCGACAAGAAGCGCAACGTCCTGCATGGCGTGAAGCTCGAGCCGAAGTGATCATCCGCTCTTGAGGAACGGGATCGGGTGGCTCTTCAAGAGCTCCACCGTGTAACTCGCCGCCACGTCGCAGGCATACGCTCGATACTCCGCCACCGCGGGCGTGTTTTTCTGCG